>NZ_JBIIAY010000011.1:0-41872 GCF_044239655.1 Brevundimonas sp. | reverse complement strand
CGACGATCGCGGAGATGCTGGCCGGGCCGTCGGTGGCGAGCAGTCCTTTCGCCTGACGCCGGGTCTCCCCGTCGCGAGACGTACCTCCCGCATCGCCGATATCTGCCCCGGGATATCGTCGCGCTCTGGCGGGACGGCCAGGATGGTGCGACACCTGTGGTCTCGTCCTGATCCTGCCAGCAGAGACCCCTCATCGTGGGACCCGCCCTGTCATCCAGCGGCCACCCTGAGCCGTCAGCCTCGCCGCTGATCGATCCGTTCGGTCGGGCGATCGACTATGTGCGGGTGTCGGTGACGGACCGCTGCGACCTGCGCTGCACCTATTGCATGGCTGAGCGTCAGACGTTTCTGCCGCGCGCCGAACTGCTGACGATCGAGGAACTGGGTCGGCTGTGTGCGACCTTTATCGACCTGGGGACCACGCGGCTGAGGCTGACGGGGGGCGAGCCGCTGATCCGCAAGGGGTTCATGGACCTGGTCGCCGACCTGTCGCGCCATCTGAACAGCGGGCGGCTGCACGAACTGACCCTGACCACCAACGGCACCCAGCTGGCCCGCTACGCCCAGGCTCTGGCGGGATACGGTGTCAGGCGGATCAATGTGTCGATCGACACCCTCGACCCCGACGACTATCGCCGGATCACGCGAGGCGGAAACCTGACCGAGGTCATCGCCGGGATCGACGCCGCCCAGGCCGCCGGCATCCGGGTCAAGATCAACACCGTGGCGCTCAAGGCCGACAATGCCGAGGCCCTGTCCGGGATGATCGCCTGGGCCCACGAGCGCGGCATGGAGCTGACCCTGATCGAGACCATGCCGCTGGGGCTGATCGAGGCGGATCGGACGGATCAGTATCTGCCGCTGACGACGGTGCGGGCCGCGCTGGAGCGGGACTGGACCCTGACGCCGCTGCCGCTGAAGACTGGCGGGCCGGCGCGCTATGTCAGGGTCGAACAGACGGGCGGTACGCTGGGCTTGATCACCCCGATGACCCACAATTTCTGCGAGACCTGCAACCGGGTGCGGGTGACCTGCACCGGCACCCTGTTCGTCTGTCTGGGCCAGGACGATCACGCCGACCTCCGGGCCGTGCTGCGCGATAATCCCGGCGACGACGCCCCGCTCCAGGCCGCGATCCGCGAGGCCATCTCACGCAAGCCCAGGGGCCACGATTTCGAGATCACTCGCCGGGGCGCGGCACCGGCGGTGTCGCGGCCGATGTCGATGACGGGCGGCTGATGGCCCGGGTGTTGATGTTCGGAGCCCTCGCCGAGGCGGCGGGCTGGCGCGAGCGGGTCATTGATGCCGGGTCGCTGGGTGCATTGCGGGCGATGCTGGCCGCCGAGGACGCGGGGCTGGGAGAGCGGCTGTCGGGTCCGGGAACCTGCGCCATCCTCAATGCCGAAATGGTGCGCGGCGACAGGCCCTTGAGCGCCGCCGACGAGGTCGCCTTCATCCCGCCGGTCAGCGGGGGCTGAGCCGTGATCCGGGTCCAGACCGAGGCCATCGATCCGGGTGCCCTGCTGGCCGGCTTCTGTCGCGGTCGCACCGATGTCGGCGGCGTGGTCAGCTTCACCGGCCTGACGCGCGGGGCGACCGACGGAGCCGTGGTGTCGCGGCTGAGCCTTGAGGCCTATCCCGGCTATACGGAAAAGGTCGTGGCCGAACTGGAGGCCGAGACCCGGGCGCGGTTCCGGGTGATCGACGTGCTGGTGGCCCACCGCTGGGGCGATCTGGAGGTGGGGCAGCCCATCGTCTTCGTCGCCGTGGCCGCCGAGCATCGCCGGGACGCGTTTCAGGCCGCCGATTTCCTGATGGATCAGTTGAAGACACGGGCCCCCTTCTGGAAGAAGGAGACGGGGCCGGACGGGACCCGCTGGATCGAGGCGCGGTCAGGGGATCACGCCGACGCCGCCCGCTGGACGACCGGAGAGACGACATGACCGACGACATTCTGCCGGCACCGGGCGGCAAGCTGATCGATGGGCCGATCACCCCGATCCGGATCGCGGTCCTGACCGTGTCCGACACGCGCGACGAGGACAGCGACACCTCAGGGAGCATCCTGGCCGACCGGATCACGGCGGCGGGTCATGCCTGCGTCGGCCGCGCCATCGTGGCCGACGACATCGAGGAAATCCGGGCCCAGGTCCGGGGCTGGATCGCGGGCGGGGACGTCGATGCGATCATCACCACGGGCGGCACCGGCCTGACCGGGCGCGACGTCACGCCCGAGGCGCTGGAGCCCCTGTTCGACAAGCGGATCGACGGCTTCTCGGTGATCTTTCACACCGTCAGCTACCAGACCATCGGCCTGTCGACTTTGCAGTCGCGGGCGACGGCGGGGATCATCGGCGGGGTGTTCGTCTTCTGCCTGCCGGGGTCCAACGGTGCGGTGAGGGACGGCTGGGACAGTGTGATCCGTTGGCAGCTCGATAGTCGCCACCGGCCCTGCAACATGGTCGAGCTGATGCCGCGCCTGCTGGAAGTCTGATGTCCGACCTTACGCACATCGACGCCGACGGCCGGGCCCGGATGGTCGATGTCTCCGACAAGGCGACGACGACGCGCGAGGCCGTCGCGGAAGGGCGGCTGACCATGCTGCCCGCGACCCTGACCCTGGCCCTGTCGGGTGCCGGCAGGAAGGGCGACGTGCGGGCGGTCGCAGAGATCGCGGGGGTCATGGCCGCCAAGCGGACCTCGGACCTGATCCCGATGTGCCATCCCCTGATGCTCAGCTCGGTCAAGGTGGCGGTCGAACCCCTGGCCGATGGAACGGGACTGGGCGTGACGGCGCGGGTGCGGACGACGGGCCAGACCGGGGTGGAGATGGAGGCGCTGACGGCGGCGAGCGTGGCCCTGCTGACCCTCTACGACATGCTCAAGGCAGTGGACCGGGGCATGACGATCGAGGCGGTCCGGCTGGTATCGAAGTCGGGCGGGGCCGCGGGCGACTGGGTGCGGGTGTGAAACTGCCGACGGTCGAGGCGGCGCTGGAGGTCGTCCTGGCCCAGGTCGGGTCGCTCGGTGCCGAGGACGTCGCCCTGGCCCAGGCCGACGGGCGCTGGCTGGCCGAGCCCGTGGCGGCCGGGCGGGACCAGCCGCCGTTCGAGGCCTCGGCCATGGACGGCTGGGCGGTGCGGGATGCCGATGTGCGGGACGCAGCGACCCTGCGGATCGTCGGCGAGAGCGTCGCGGGACGAGGCATGGCGCACGGCGTCGAGGCCGGAGAGACGGCGCGCATCTTCACCGGCGCGCCCGTGCCGACCGGTGCAGACCGGGTCGTGGTTCAGGAAGAGGTCGAGCGGCGCGGCGACCTCGCCATGTTCAGGCCGACAGCGAGCGAGGGGCGCAACATCCGTCGTCGGGGCTGTGACTTTCGCGAGGGCGAGGTCCTGCTGGAGGTCGGCACGCGGGTGAATCCCTGGCGGCTGGCGCTGGCGGCCTCGGCGGGGGTGGCGACACTGAGGTGCGGGCGGGGGCCGACGGTGGCGATCCTGGCCACCGGCGACGAACTGGTCGAGCCGGGACAGACTGCGGGGCCGGACCAGATCTACAACTCTGGCGCACCGTCTCTGGCGGCCTTCGTCGCGCGGCAGGGTGGGGTGGCTCGGGTCCTGCCGTCCAGCGGCGACGACCGGGGCGCAATCGCTGCGGCGGTGTCGGGGGCGACCTTTGACGTACTGGTCACCATCGGCGGGGCCTCGGTCGGCGACCACGACCTGGTCAAGCCGGCGCTGCGAGACCTGGGGGCCGTCCTGCACGTCGAGGGGGTTGCAATGCGGCCAGGCAAGCCGGTGTGGTTCGCCACCCTGCCCGATGGACGGGCTGTGCTGGGCCTGCCCGGAAATCCGGCGTCCGCGCTGGTCGGCGCCGAGTTGTTCCTCGCCCCCGTGCTGGCGCGGTTACAGGGCGGGACGCTGGGCGAGCGGTTCGAGACGGCGACCCTGAGCGGGACGCTACCGGCCAACGGACCGCGTGATCACTACATCCGGGCCGTTGCGGCCCCCGGTCCCGACGGAGCGAGGCGGGTCACCCCCTTCGCCGATCAGGATTCGTCTCTGGTCAGTGTGATGGCGGCCGCCAACGCCCTGATCCGCCGCCTGCCCCATGCGCCCGCCGTGACTGACGGGGAGACGGTGAGCGTGCTGGGGCCTTCGCTGTAGCGAGGGACGTGTCCCTCCCCCTCGGGGGAGGGCAGATCGCGAAGCGATCGGGTGGGGGCGGCAAGGCAAATCAGCGCGGTATCGCCTTGCCCTCCCCACCCGTTCTCCGCTGCGCTTCGACCACCCTCCCCCTCGGGGGAGGGAGAGTTTCACACGCGTTCCAACCTCGCCGCGAAGAACCCGTCGACGCCACCCTTCTCGGCCCACATCGAGGGCAGGATGCGGAGCCAGCCTTCGGGGGTCAGGGCCTCGTCGGGTGCGCCGATCTCGGCGGGAACGGCGGGAGCGGTGCGGAAGCCGGGGTTGCGGCGCAGGAAGGCGATGATCTGGGTCTCGCCCTCCTCGCGTTCCAGCGAACAGACGCAGTAGACCAGCCGGCCGCCGGGGGCGACGCGCAGGGCTGCGGCATCGAGCAGCCGGTGCTGGACGTCGGCCAGCTTGGCCACCTCAGCGGGCTTGGTGGCGCGCAGGACTTCCGGGTTGCGGCGGAAGGTGCCGGTCGCCGTGCAGGGGGCGTCCAGCAGCACGGCGTCGAAGGTGCGGCTGTCCAGCCAGTCCTCGGCCGGCATGACCGCGATCTCGGCCTCCAGACCCGTGCGGGCCAGGTTCTGGCGCAGGCGTTTCAGCCGGGCGTCCGAACGATCAAGCGCGACGACCGAAGCGCCCGAGGCCGCGATCTGGAGCGTCTTGCCGCCGGGGGCCGCGCACATGTCGAGCGCGGTCTCGCCGGATTTCGGGGCCAGCAGGCGGACGGGAACGGCGGCGGCCGCGTCCTGCACCCACCACGACCCGTCTTCGAAACCGGGCCAGCTCGCAACGTCGCCGCGCTTGAAGGTGCGGACTGTGCCGCCGGGCAGGACTTCGCCCTCGACATCCGCAGCCAGGGCGGCCGGGTCGGCGTCGGGTTTGAGGCTGAGGTCGGTCGCGGGCTCCTCGCGGGCGGCCAGCGCCAGCCCGGCCAGGGCGGCGTCGCCATAGGTCTGTTTCCACCGGGCGGCGATCCAGTCGGGCAGGTTCGACTCGGCCGTGGTCAGGCCGGGGCCTTCGCGCTCGATGCCACGCAGAACGGCGTTGACCAGCGCCTTGTAGGGCCGGGTCTTGGGGTCACGCTCGGCCAGTTTCACAGCGGTGGAGACGGCGGCGAAGGCCGGGGTGCCCAACACCAGGGTCTGGGCCAGGGCGATGCGCAGCAGGGTGCGGATGGTCTCGGGCGGGCGCTTCTGGAGCTTGCGGTCCAGAATCTGGTCGATCTCGCCGAGCCGACGCAGGGCGGCCATGGCCACGGCGCGGGCGAAGGCGCGGTCGGGCCCCGGAAGCGCCGTCACGGCGGGCAGGGCCAGGGCCTCGTCCAGCCCGCCGCGCCGGATCAGGGCGGCGTTGAGCAGCACACCGGCGGCGATCCGGGCCTCCACGCCGATGTCGGCGGCCTCGTCAGGGACGCGCTCGGCCTGCGGCTTGGGCTCACGCCGCGGGCCGCGCGCCTTGTCGGCGAGGCGACGGCCGCGTGCGCCCGAGTCCTTGCCCTTGGGGGCGCCCCCGCTCAAACGGACACCTGGGTGCCGAGCTCGACCACCCGTCCAGGCGGGATGTGGAAGAAGTCGGTCGGGTTGGCCGCGTTACGCATCAGGAAGATATAGAGCTTGTCCTGCCACAGGGGCATCCCCTGCGATGCCGACGGCACGACCGAGCGACGACCGAGGAAGAAGCTGGTCGACATGATGTCGAACTTCACCCCCTGTTTGCGGCACAGGCTGAGCGCGCGAGGCACGACCGGGCTCTCCATGAAGCCGTAGGTCAGGGTGATCTTCTTGAAGTCGTCGTTGATCGGCTCGATCTTGACGCGGTGGCTGTCAGGCACGCGAGGCCGGTCGGCGGTGCGCACGGTCAGGATGACGTTCTTCTCGTGCAGCACCTTGTTGTGCTTGAGATTGTGCATCAGGGCGACCGGGGCGACATCGGGATCGGAGGTCAGGAAGATGGCCGTGCCGGGCGCGCGATGCGGCGGGCGGGCGCGCAGCATCTCGATCAGGTCGGTCAGGGGCAGGCTGTCCTTCTTGGCCTTGTCCGACAGGATCTGCGACCCCCGCGTCCAGGTCCACATGATCAGGACCAGACCCGCGCCGAGCACCAGCGGCATCCAGGCCCCTTGCGGGATCTTCAGCATGTTGGACGTCATGAACACCAGGTCGAGAGCGACCAGCGGGGTGATCGCCGCCAGACTGGCCGGGATCGACCATTTCCACATGTTGCGCACGATGAACCAGGCCAGCAGGCTGTCCACGAACATCGACCCGGTCACGGCGATCCCATAGGCGGCGGCCAGCGCCGACGAGGTCTGGAAGGTGACCAGCAGCACCAGCACGCCCACCATCAGCATCGAGTTGATGGAGGGGACATAGATCTGGCCGGCCTGGCTCTCGGAGGTGTTCAGGATGGCCATGCGGGGCAGCAGGCCCAGCTGAACCGCCTGCTGGGTGACCGAGAAGGCGCCCGTGATGACCGCCTGGCTGGCGATCACCGTGGCGACCGTGGCCATGATCAGGACCGGCCAGTAGGCGATCTCGGGCACCATCATCCAGAACGGATTTGCCGCCGCCTCGCGATGGGCCAGGACGAAGGCCCCCTGGCCCAGATAGTTCAGCGTCAGGCAGGGCAGGACGACCCACAGCCAGCCTATCCGGATCGGCGACTTGCCGAAATGGCCCATGTCCGCATAGAGCGCCTCCGCCCCCGTGACGGCGAGGAAGACGCTGCCCAGGATGACGAAGCCGAGAAAGCCGTTGTCGAGCAGGAAGACGACCCCGTAGTGGGGCGACAGGGCCCGCAGGATCGAGATGTCGTCGAAGATGTGATAGAGTCCCAGCCCGGCCAGGATCAGGAACCACACCAGGGTCAGGGGTCCGAAGTAGCGGGCCATGCTGGCGGTCCCGCGCGACTGGATCATGAACAGCGCGATCAGGATGCCGGCGGCGATCGGCAGGACGAAGGGCGCGAGCGACGGGCCGATACCCGGCGCATCCTTCAGACCCTCGATGGCCGACAGGACCGAGATCGCCGGCGTGATCACGCCGTCGCCATAGAACAGCGCCGCGCCACAGACGCCGAGCACGAAGATCAGGCCCGAACGACGGCCGACGGCGTGCTGGGCCAGGGCCATCAGGGCCAGGGTGCCGCCCTCGCCCTTGTTGTCGGCCCGCATCAGGAAGACGACGTACTTCAGCGTCACGACCAGGATCAGCGCCCAGAACACGAGCGACACGACCCCCAGAACGGCCAGGTCGGCCGTGCCGCCGCTGCGCGAATGATGCAGCGCCTCGCGCATGGCGTAGAGCGGGCTGGTACCGATGTCGCCGAACACGACGCCGATCGCGCCGATGATCAGCGCCCGCTTGCCGGTCTTGGCGTGGCCGTCCTCGCCCGTCGCCGAAGGGTGCGGGTGGGCCGGTGGCGGATTGGCACCGGATGGGGTGGGCGAGGCGGGGGGAGCGCTGTCGCCGGGGGATGCATCCCCTGCCATGAGTATCCTCCGGGCGGCGCGCGTGCGGGCCCAACAAAGCGGAGCGCCTGTAGGCCCAATCCGGGCAAGGTTCAATCGTGCGCCGAGGATTCGGTTGCGGCGTATCGTTTTCGCCTTCGGCACAGGATTTGTGAATCTTCCGCGCGCGCACTACCTTGTGCGCTGGAACCACGCCTCATGTCTGACAGCCAACGCTTTCCCGTCGCCGCCCACGCCCTGGCCTATCTGGCTCACAGGGACGCGTACGACGCCTCGCGCGCGGCGGCCAGCGCCGTTCTGGCGGCCTCGATCCCGACCAATCCGGTGGTGATCCGGCGCGTGACCGCCCTGCTGGCCAAGGCCGGGCTGATCGCGACACGGCCGGGTGCGTCGGGCGGTTCATGGTTGCTGCGCCGACCCGAGGACATCCGGCTGGACGAGGTGCTGCGCGCCGTCAACGGTTGCGCCCACCTGGGCTCGCCGCCCCAGGGGGCCAAGGGCTGTCCGGTGTCCGAACATATCCCGCGCCAGGTCGCCAAGGCCCTGACCGCCGCCGACACCGCCGCCCACGAGGCCCTGTCCCACATCACCATCGCCGATCTGCTGGCCGAGAACGCAACCTCGCTGGCGGCCCATGCCCCCCACGCCAGCTGTCCGGTTGCCGCCTGACATGAGCGTCGGCGAACGGGGGCGAACCGCCCTGATCACCGGCGCTTCCGCAGGAATCGGTGCGGCCCTGGCGCGGACCTATGCGGAGAAGGGCTGGAATCTGGTTGTGACCGCGCGCCGGGCGGGCCCGCTGGAGGCGCTGGCTGAGTCCTTGCGGCGCGACCACGGTATCGAGGTCACCGTGATCCCCGCCGATCTCGCCGAGCCCGATGCGGCGGCAGGGATGGTCGAGGCCATGGCGGCACAGGGCCTGACCATCGACGCTCTGGTCAACAACGCAGGCTTCTCGCGCACCACGGGGTTTCTGGCCACCGACCCGGCGGACCATGCGGCCATGGTGCGGGTCATGCTGAGCGCGCCGATCGAGCTGTCGCGGCTGCTGATCCCCGGCATGGTGGATCGCGGCTTCGGGCGGGTGCTGAACGTGGCGTCGCTGGCCGGGCTAATGCCGGCGACCGGGGGCGACACCCTGTACGGGCCGATCAAGGGCTTCCTGATCAAGGCCTCGGCCGGACTGCATCTGGAACTTCAGGGGACGGGCGTTCACGTCACCGCCCTGTGCCCCGGCTATACCTTGACCGAGTTCCACGACGTCAACGGGTCGCGTGAGCAGGTGTCCTCGGCATATCCGGCCTGGATGTGGCAGACGGCGGGCCATGTGGCGCGGGTGGGTTACGCCGCCGTCGAGGCCAACCGGACGCGGGTCGTGCCGGGCTGGCGCAACACCCTGCTGGCCGCCATTCCGAAACTGCTGCCCGACGCCGTGGCGCTCAAGATCATCGGCGGCCATGCGCGGCGGCTGAAGCGGATCTGACCTACCAGCGCCAGACCCAGCGACCGATCACCGCCCCGACCACGACCGGGATGGCCATGCCCAGGGTGTACCAGACGGCGACGAAGGCGGCGGTGTGCTCGGGGCAGTGCAGGCCGTAGAGGGTCGCGGCCAGTCCCCCGAGCATCAGCCCCGCGGCCGCCCCGGCCAGGGCAGGACGAAGGGGCGCGAATCCGCGAACCGCGAACAGGATCAGGGGGGCCGCCAGCAGGCTGAGGCCTGCGATATTGGTGGGACAGACCCGTGCCGACTGGCCCATCAGGGCCTCCACCCGTGCCGCTTCGGGGGTCGTCATCAGGCTGACGGCACCGGACAGGATCGCGATCACGACGACGGCCCCGAAGACGGCCAGCGGCACGCGGACGTCGGCGCCCGGCCGTCCGGCCCGGTCCAGCAGCCAGAAGCCGGCACAGGCCAGCGCCGCCGTATAGGCCGCCTTGGCCCAGAAGGTCGGACCGCCCATTGCGATCATCAGGTCCGGCCTCAGGCCCAGCGACAGGATCACGCCGGCCAGGATCAGCAGGGCCGCCGGGATCAGGGCCAGGCCTGCGCGACGGCGCAGGGTTCCCGCGCCGGTCGGGGCGGTGTCGGCGGCCAGGGCCGCGATCAGGTCATCCGTCTTCATGGTCGACCCTCCCGGGCGCTGTGTCGGTCCCGGCGAACCGGGCGTTGAGTGTCTTCAGGCTGCGATGCAGGCTGACCTTGGCGGCGGTCACCGAATAGCCGTGGCGTTCGGCCGCCTCGGCGACGCTGAGGCCGGACAGGCGAACGTCCTCGATCAGCCGCCGCTGGCGAACCGGCAGGGCCGACAGGCAACGCCCCAGATCGGCCCGGGTGGCGCCGTCCTCGACCGTGTGGTCGGCCCACAGGGACTCCGCCTCCTCGATCGGCCGGGTGGGCCGTCGGCGTCGGCTGCGCAGATGGTCGATCAGCTTGTGCCGGGCGATGGCCCAGGCCCAGCCGGTGAAGGGTCGCGCCGGATCCCAGGTCGCCCGCTTGGCGTGGATGGCGATCAGGGTCTCCTGCACGAGGTCCTCCGCATCCGCCCCGCCGTCGAACAGCTGGCGGCCGAACCAGGCCCTCAGATGCGCGCCCAGATCCGTCAGCAGCACGCGCCACGCGGCCGCGTCGCCGTCGAGGCCGCGCAGCATCAGAGCCTTGAAATGCGCTTCCCGGTCGATCACGGCCGCTCCCGGCCGTCATCGCGACCCGCGCCCAGTCTGGCACGCGGGCGGGCGTCGGGCCTGCGGAAAATGCGGTCGGAGATCACGCGGCGGCGATGCGGGCGACGGCGCTCCAACGTCTGGAGAGGGCGCCATCGCCCTTCGTCGGGTCAGTGCTGTGCGCTCATCTTGTCGGCGGCGGGCGCCATGGCATCGGCGGCCGGGGCCATCTTGTCAGCGGCGGGAGCCATCTTGTCGGCCGGGGCCATGGCGTCGGCTGCGGGGGCCATCGCGCCGTCGGACGGAGCCATCGCGCCGCTGGTGGCCGGTGCCATCGCACCGTCCGCGGGCGCCATGGCGCTGTCGGCGGGAGCCATGGCGTCGGCCTTGGTATCGGGCGCGGGCTGGCAGGCGGCGGCGAACAGCGAAAGGGCGGCGACGGCGGACGCGGCGAGGATATTGCGGATCATGGTGGAAACCCCTGGGATCAAACCGGGGGTCTGTCCCCCCTGAAGCCGATTACGCCGGGAGCTCGACGAAGGTTACACGCCGAGTTTTCCCGTCGTCAGGCGACCATGACCGTGCCCAGCAGGAGCACGGCGCCGCGCTTCCTCAGGGTGCGGAAGGTGGCGACCTGGAGGGCGCGGTGCAGGCGGTCGACATCGGGCACGGCACCGGGCAACAGGCCTGCCGCAAACCCCTGGACCACGGTGTTGAAAGCGGCGCGCAGGCGCGGGCCTTCCAGGGTGGCCTGTGCGTTGAGCTCGGGGTCGGGAACGTCCAGACCGGTCTCGACCGTAAGGACGCCACGACGGCCGTCGGGCCGGATGATGGTCGAGGTGATGGTGCCGAAACGGATATAGCCACCGGCGGACTTGCCGCCGCCGCTGCTGCCGCTGGCCTGGGCGGGCGCGACGGCAGCGGCCGCCAGAACGGCACCGGCGAGCGGGGCGAGGGAAAACAGCTGACGACGATCCATGGCGTCATTCTAGCGGTCACGCTTTAAGGTCGGGTTACGCCCGGGCCACGGGCTCCATCGCCTTCAGGTCCAGCAGGGCGAACAGTTTCGCGTCCTCGTCCTGTTCCGGGTTCGGCGTGGTCAGCAGCTTGCCGCCGACGAAGATGGAGTTGGCGCCGGCCAGGAAGCACAGCGCCTGCATCTCGGGGCTCATGGTCTCGCGCCCCGCCGACAGCCGGACCATGGCGCGCGGGCAGACCAGGCGGGCGACGGCGACGGTGCGGACGAACTCGATCGGATCGATCTCGCCCTCTTGCAACACACGCTCGCCCAACGGCGTTCCCGTGACCGGCACCAGGGCGTTGACCGGCAAACTGTCGGGATGTTCGGGCAGGGTGGCCAGGGCGTGCAGCAGCGAGGCCCGGTCGCGCCGGCTCTCGCCCATGCCGACGATCCCGCCGCAGCAGGTGCTCATGCCGACGTCGCGAACGTGTTGCAGGGTGTCGAGACGGTCCTGATAGGTCCGCGTCGTGACGACCTGGGCATAGTATTCCGGCCCGGTGTCCAGGTTGTGATTATAGTAGTCGAGGCCGGCGTCCTTCAGCTGGCGGGCCTGGTCGGCGGTCAGCATCCCCAGCGTGGCGCAGGTCTCGAGGCCGAGCGCCTTCACCCCCGCGATCATGGTCACCAGTTTCGGCGTGTCGCGATCCTTGAGCTCGCGCCAGGCGGCCCCCATGCAGAAGCGGGAGGCCCCACCGGCCTTGGCAGCCATGGCCTCGGCGATGACCGACGTGGCGTCCATCAGCTTCTCGGCCTTCAGCCCGGTGTCGAAGGTGGCCGATTGCGAGCAATAGCCGCAGTTTTCGGCGCAGCCCCCTGTCTTGATCGACAGCAGCTGGGACTTCTGCACCTCCGATGGATCGAACCAGCGGCGGTGGACCGTCGCCGCCTCGAACACCAGCTCCATGAAGGGCCGCGCAAACAGGGCCTCGACCCCATCCAGCGTCCAGTCGTGACGGGGCTGGGCCGGGTCGGCGAAGGCGGAACGGATGGGGGATGCGTCATCGGCCATGGTGACGCTCTACTCGCCGGTAGGGCTAGCGCCAAGCCCTTCGCCCTTGAACACTTCGCCGCCCTTCATGACAAAGTCGACCGACTTCAGGGTGGTCACGTCGGTCAGAGGGTCCCCGTCGACGGCGATCAGGTCGGCCTGTTTGCCGGGTTCCAGGCTGCCGACCAGTTGAGAGAGCCCCAGAAGGTCTGCGGCGTTGACGGTCGCTGCTTCGATGGCCGTCGCGGGCGTCATGCCGTTGGCGACCATCAGCTCGAACTCGTCGGCATTGCGGCCGTGCTTGGAAACGCCGGCGTCTGTACCGAAGGCGATCCTGACGCCCGCCGGGACGGCGCGTTGCAGCGACTGGCCGGTAATGGAGATGCGCCACATGATCTTGGGCAGGACCTCGGGCGGATAGGCGTCGGGGTTGGCGGCCAGGCGCTCGCGGTAGCCGTTCACCGTCGACAGGGTCGGGACATAATAGGCGCCCGAAGTGCGGAACAGGCCGATGGTATCGTCGTCGAAGATGGTGCCGTGCTCGATCGAGTCGGCGCCCAGTCGAAGGGCCAGGTCGATGCCGTCGGCCCCGTGGGCGTGGACGGCGACCTTCTTGCCATACAGGTGGGCGGTGTCGATCAGGGCGCGGGCCTCGTCCTCGAACATCTGGGCACCCAGGCCGGCCCCGATCCGGCTGTTGACGCCGCCGGTGGTGGCGATCTTGATGACGTCCACGCCCCGACTGATCTGGAGCCGAACCGCCTCACGGCAGGAGCCGATGTCATCGCAGACATTGTCGTGATCGGTGTGTTCGCGAATCTCGTCGTTCAGCCCGTTGCGGCCATCCATGTGCCCCGAGGTGGTCGAGATCGAGGTGCCGGCATCGAGGATGCGCGGCCCCGGAACGGCACCGCGGGCCACCGCGTCCCGGAGCGCCAGGGTGACGCCTCCGGTATCGCCCAGGTTCCGCACGGTGGTGAAGCCGGCCATCAGGGTCTTCCTGGCGTTCTCGGCCGCCTCATAGGCCCGGGCCGGCAGGCTGTCGGTGAACTCTGACAGCAGGCCTTCCTGACCTGCGCGGTCGGAGACCAGATGCACATGGCTGTCGATCAGGCCCGGCAGGACGAAGCGGTCCTGGAGGTCGATCACCCGCGCGCCGGGAAAGGCCTCGGTGCCGACGATACCGTCGCGGATTTCGACGACCACCCCCTGCCGGATCACGATCGTGGATGGTCCGCGCGGGGCCCGTCCGGGGCGGTCCAGCAGATGTCCGGCCTGGACCAGAACGGTTCCAGCGGCGGCCTCCTGCGCCTGTGCGGGGGCCGTCAGGGCCAGAGACGCGGCCAGTGCCGCTGCGAGAACCGGGAACTTCATACGCATGGCTCCTTGAGAGGCGGTGAGATTAGCCATGGTGCGGACGCGACCGCCAGCCCGGATCATATAAGGACATCCTTATATGTTTGTTGCTCTAAGCCGGGGACCGGGCTATAGGCGCGGCAACCGACAATCCGCGATCCGGCCCTGCGCCGACGCTTGAGGAGCGCCCACCATGGTCGACTATATCGTTCGCGACATCTCGCTTGCCCCCTTCGGCAACAAGGAAATCGCCATCGCCGAGACCGAAATGCCGGGCCTGATGGCGCTGCGCGAAGAGTTCGGCCCGTCGCAGATCCTGAAAGGTGCCCGCATCGCTGGGTCCCTGCACATGACGATCCAGACCGCCGTGCTGATCCAGACGCTGGAAGCCCTCGGTGCCGACGTCCGCTGGGCCTCGTGCAACATCTTCTCGACCCAGGACCACGCCGCGGCCGCCATCGCCGCCAACGGCACCCCGGTGTTCGCCACCAAGGGCGAGACGCTGGAAGAATACTGGGACTATGCCCACAAGATCTTCGAATGGGCCGACGGCGGCTATCCGAACCTGATCCTCGACGACGGCGGCGACGCCACCCTGCTGTGCGTGCTCGGCCCCAAGGCCGAGAAGGACCTGTCGGTCATCTCGAACCCGCAGAACGAAGAAGAGGAAGCCCTCTTCAAGGTCATGAAGCGTTACATCGCCGAGAAGCCCGGCTTCTATTCGGCCATCCGCGACGCCATCGGCGGCGTGTCGGAAGAGACCACCACCGGCGTTCACCGTCTGTACGAAATGGCCAAGAAGGGCGACCTCCCTTTCCCCGCCATCAACGTCAACGACAGCGTCACCAAGTCCAAGTTCGACAACCTGTACGGCTGCCGTGAATCCCTGGTCGACGCCATCCGTCGCGGCACCGACGTCATGCTGTCGGGCAAGGTCGCCGTGGTCTGCGGCTATGGCGACGTGGGCAAGGGCTCGGCCGCCTCGCTGCGCCAGGGCGGTGCCCGCGTGAAGGTGACGGAAGTCGATCCGATCTGCGCCCTGCAGGCCGCCATGGAAGGCTATGAGGTCGTCACCGTCGAGGACGTGGCCCATGAAGCCGACATCTTCGTCACCGCCACGGGCAACCTGGACGTCCTGACGGTCGAGCACATGCGCGCGATGAAGAATAACGCCATCGTCTGCAACATCGGTCACTTCGACTCGGAGATTCAGGTCGCCGGCCTGAAGAACTTCAAGTGGGACGAGATCAAGCCGCAGGTCCACCACGTCGAGTTCCCGGACGGCAAGAAGATCATCCTGCTGTCGGAAGGCCGTCTGGTGAACCTGGGCAACGCCACGGGTCACCCCTCGTTCGTGATGTCGGCCTCCTTCACCAACCAGACCCTGGCCCAGATCGAACTGTGGACCAACATCAAGGCCTACGAGAACCAGGTCTACACCCTGCCCAAGCACCTCGACGAAAAGGTCGCCATGCTCCACCTGGCCAAGCTGGGTGCCAAGCTGACCGTGCTCAACAAGGAACAGGCCGCCTATATCGGCGTCCCGACCGAAGGCCCGTTCAAGCCGGAAGCCTACCGGTATTGAGGGCGCTACCGCTCGGCTCGCGGAGCCTCGCTGCTTGAGCGCGATCCGGGACTGAAGTTTGAGATTGGAGGAGGCCCCGCGATCACATCGCGGGGCCTTTTCTACGCCGCCAGTGAGAATGACCCCGGCGCGTCGTCCCGGCCAGTCAGGCTGACCTCGAAATCGGCGAGCATGTCGAGCAGTTCGTCGGGGGTCGGGACGGGCTTGCCCGGCGCGGTGCGGTATTTCCAGAAGCTGACGATGTGCTGAATTGCGCCCAACCGTTCCCCCAGCTTGGCGAACAGATGCGGCGCGTCTCGCAGGAAGTCGCGGAAGGCGGTCGGGCGACCTTCCTGGGTCAGCCCGCGAAAGGCGTCGTCATAGACGCGCAGCATGTTGGCGGTGGTGTCGCAGGTGTCGATGATGCGGCGGCGGATGGTCTCGCGGCTGCGCGCCAGGGTGATATATTGCTGGGTCGTGGGCCGGCCGCGCGGCTTGATCACCCGGACGGCCTCCATGACGTCGCCGATCTCGCCGACGACGTCGCGCAGCACCCACTTGTAGTAGAGGAAGCCCTTCCAGCAGAAGACGCCCTCCTCATACTCCTCGGGGGCGAGACGCAGGGTCAGGCCCAGGGCGCTGAGGTCCTCGCCGGCCGAGCTCGACAGGATCTTGTCGGTCAGTCGGGCGACCGGGTTGTCTGCGGTCAGATCCCAGTCCGGCCCCAGGCTGAGATCGACCAGGGGCGCGATCTCTTCGGCGACGAAGGCGATCATGGCGCCGAGGTCGGCCTCGGACAGGTTGAAATAGCAGGGGGCCGGGGTCACGCCGTTGCGCCGCAACTGCTCGCGCAACAGGAAGGGGTCGAGGCCCGGCAGGCCGTCCATGATCCGCAGGGTCTGGATGTCGGGGTGGTCGGGCTGCAGGCCGAAGGCCTGGGCCATGGTGGTCTCGAAACCGGCTTCGCCCACGAACAGATACCGCCCCCCGGCCCTCAGATCGCCCGCGTCGATCGGCAGGATGATCTTGGTGGCGACATAGCGGCGGAAGCGAAAGCGATCGATCTCGTCGCGCCGCAGCCGGTGCTTCACGATCATCGAGCGGTTCAGCATGGGATTGCGGAACATCGGCTGGTCTCGCCAGGCCTCGGTGTCCCCATGCTCGCGATGCACGCGCGACAGATTGAGCACCCGCGCGGTGGAGGCCGATCCCCGAAGGTTGGCCAGGCTGCGGATGGTGCGATCGGTCATACGGCGTCCGGGTGAGGAAGCGCCACCATAGCGCGAGAGCGTTGATCAATCGGCGTTAAACAGGGTTAGCGAGGGGTTAGGGCCTTGCCCCACCCGGTGTCGCCTTGCCATGAAGGAACGCAGACGGGGAGGTCGTTATGACGGATCAGACTCTGGAAACCATGGCGCGACCCGAGGTCGAGATCCTGGCCTTCTCGGACGATCTGGCGGGCGCGTTTCACGACATCAACGTCCAGTGGATCCAGACCATGTTTACCCTGGAACCGACCGATCGGGAGGTGCTCGAGAACCCGCGCGCCCGGATCATCGACCCGGGCGGCGACATCCTGTTCGCCCGTGTGCCCGGCCTCGGCGTGGTCGGGACCTGCGCCTTGCAGAAGACCGGCCCGGATCGCTACGAACTGACCAAGATGGGGGTGCTGGATTCCGCGCGCGGCCTCAAGATCGGCGAGACCCTGTTGCAGGCCGCGATTTCCCGCGCCCGGCAAATGGGGGCGACCAGCCTGTACCTGCTGACAAACAGCCGATGCGCGGCCGCCATCCACCTGTACGAAAAGAACGGCTTTGCCCACGACGCGGACATCAAGGCCGAGTTCGGATGCCGCTACGCCCGGTGCGACGTGGCCATGCGCTACTGCGGCGATTGAGCCCCCGGTCGCCCGCGTGAATCCGTTCACGGCCCGGACGATCCTGGGGTAGACTGGCCCGATGGAAAACGTCTTCACCATCCTGATCCTGCTCGCCGTGGCGGCGGTGTCGGTCACGCTCGGCTTCGGCATCTATTCCCTGTATCGCGGCGGCGACTATGCCCGGTCCAACTCCAACAAGCTGATGCGGCTTCGGGTCGTTCTCCAGGCCACCGCCATCGTGCTGCTGATGCTGGGGTTGTGGTGGAAGGCGACGCACGGATCGTGACGGGTCGATCGTGACGGCGGGGACCTGATCCGATGGTGGTGCTGAACAAGATCTATACCCGCACCGGCGATGCGGGCGACACGGGCCTGGCGTCCGGCGCGCGGGTGTCCAAGAGCGATCCCCGGGTCGAGGCCTATGGGACCGTGGATGAACTGAACGCCGTGATCGGCATCGCTCGGCTGCACGCGGGCCAGAACGACCGGATCGACGCCATGCTGGGCCGGATCCAGAACGAGCTGTTCGACCTGGGCGCCGACCTGGCCACGCCACTGGACCCGCCCCCCACCTGGGAAGCCTTGCGCATCCTGGACGGTCAGGTCGAACGGCTGGAGGCCGAGATCGACTGGATGAACGACAGCCTGTCGTCGCTCGACAGCTTCATCCTGCCGGGCGGATCGCCCCTGGCCGCACATCTGCATCTGGCGCGGACGGTGGCGCGGCGAGCCGAGCGGGACGCCATCCGCCTGATCGAGACCGGAGCGTCCGTCACCCCGGCGGCCCTGCGCTATCTGAACCGGCTGTCGGACCATCTGTTCGTCGCCGCCCGCCGCGCCAATGCCAACGGCGCCGATGATGTCAAATGGGTCCCGGGCGGCACGCGCTGAGGCGTCTTGGCAGGACGTTTCCGGCCGGTTAGCTTGGGCGTATCGGGCTCACGCGGACGCCCGGTCAGACGGCCTTCATGTCCAAGCTCCGCTCCTTTTCCCGTGCGACCTGCACGGGCTGGAGCATGACCTGTGACGACGCCTGAGCTGACGATACCCGAGCCTGAACCCACCCCGCCCACCCTGACCTATCCGGCGCTGTTCCTGCGCTTCCTGCGCTTCGGTGCCATGGCCTTCGGCGGGCCGGTCGCCCAGATCGCCATGATCCGCAAGGAACTGGTCGATCAGGACCGGTGGATTTCCAGTGGCCACTTCAACCGGCTTCTGGCCGTGCTCCAGGTCCTGCCGGGGCCGGAGGCGCACGAACTGTGCGTCCATCTGGGGATGCGGGCTCGCGGCCGGATCGGCGGGCTGCTGGCCGGGCTTGGCTTCATGCTGCCGGGGTTCGCGATCATGCTGGCGATCGGCTGGGCCTATGTCTCGCTGGCCCCTGTGATGGGGTCGCTCGCCGGAGCTTTCCTGGGCGTCCAGTCGGCGGTGATCGCGATCATCATGCGGGCCGTGTCCAAGATCGGCGGCCATATCCTGGAGGACCGCTGGCTGTGGGGCATAGCAGGGCTCGGCCTGATCGCGACGCTCGTCGGGGGCGGGTTCTGGATCGTGCTGCTGGCGGGAGGATCGGCCTATGCGTTCGTCAAGGGCGGTCGGCCGTTTCTGGCGGTGGCCGTGGTCGCCGCCGCCGTCGTCGTGGCGATGCTGCTTCACCGTGTCGCGCCGGTGGTCGAGCCGGGCGTGGCGGGCGGCGCGGCGGTGGGAACGCTGGCCATGTTCTGGACCGGGCTGAAGGCGGGGCTGCTGACGTTCGGCGGGGCCTATACGGCCATCCCCTATGTGCGGGCCGATACGGTGGGGCGAGGCCTGATCGGCGACGGCACCTTCCTCGACGGCGTCGCCTTCGCCGGAGTGATTCCGGCGCCACTGGTCATCTTCTGCACCTTCGTCGGCTTCGTGGTCGGCGGCTGGGCGGGAGCGCTTGCCATGACGGCGGGGGTCTTCCTGCCCGCCTTCGCCTTTTCGATGATCTTCTATGAGCGGCTCGAGTCGGTGGTGGCCGACGAGCGGCTGCACCGTCTGCTGGCGGGGGTTGCCGCCGCCGTGGTTGGGATCATCGCCGCCACCAGCCTGCAACTGGGCTGGGCGACGCTTCAGCGGGTGCCGTCTATCCCGGTCACCATCGCGATCTTCGTGCTGGCCTTCGCCGCCATCTGGTTCTGGAAGAGCCGCTATGCGACGGCCGTGATCCTTGCAGGAGCGGCATCGGCGGGCTGGCTGCTGTTCCGCTGAGAGCGGTTCAATCCCGATTGCCCTTGAACCAGGCGACCAGCGCCATGGCGTGGCCGTGACCGAGGTCGAAGTCGGTCTTCAGCCAGTCGACGATCTGACCGGCCTTGACGCCCGGGGCCAGGCCGCCGTCGGTGACGAAGCCCTTCTGGGTGGCCAAGGCGGCGAAGTCGTCGGCGGTCTTGCCGGTCCTGGCCTGGATGTTGTCGAGATAGGCCTGGAACGACATCAGAAGCCGCTGTTCTTCTCGACAAGGGCGCGGTCGCGGTCGGTCTGGGCCTGGCGGGCGGCCTTCTCGGCGGCGAGGCGGTGTTCGATCTCGACAAGTTCGCGCGCCTGCTCCCGGGACCATTCGTCGCGGCTGACCCCGGCAGGACGGCCGGTCAGGTCCGGCAGATAGAGGGGGGTCTCGCAGGTCCGGCCCTCTTCGTACCACCAGCGCCCGCTGGCCTCGCACTTTTCCTGTGGGTCCAGGAACAGCCGCTGGTATCCGAACACCCCGACCAGGGTCAGGGCGAACAGGCCGGCGAACAGTATGCCCAGGCGTTTCGTGGTCAGGAAGCGGGTCATGGGGTCTCGTTGAACACTACGGGTGCGATGGATGGTCTAGTTCACGTTGCGTTACGTTGACAGGCCGGGCGGCGCGTTCCATTCCCTGCGCCAACATTCTGGCCATCGTGTGGATAGCGCAATGAAGGTACTCGTCCCCGTCAAACGGGTCATCGACTACAACGTCAAGGCCCGCGTCAAGGCGGACCAGACCGGCGTCGATCTGGCCAACGTAAAGATGAGCATGAACCCCTTCGACGAAATCGCCGTCGAGGAGGCCGTGCGCCTGAAAGAGGGCAAGGAGCATCACGCGGCCGGCACGATCAGCGAGATCGTCGTCGTCTCCATCGGCGTGCAGCAGGCGCAGGAAACGATCCGCACGGCCCTGGCCATGGGTGCCGATCGCGGCATCCTGATCCAGTCCGACGCCGATCTGGAGCCCTTGGCCGTGGCCAAGCTGCTGAAGGCGGTCGTGGATGAAGAGAAGCCCGACCTCGTCCTGTTGGGCAAGCAGTCGATCGACGGCGACAACAATGCGGTGGGCCAGATGCTCGCAGCGCTGCTCGACTGGCCGCAAGCGACCTTCGCCTCGAAGATCGAGATCGCCGGCGGCAAGGCCACGGTGACGCGTGAAGTCGACGGCGGCCTCCAGACCCTGGCGGCGACCCTGCCGGCCGTGGTCACCGTGGACCTGCGCCTCAACACCCCGCGCTATGCCAGCCTGCCCAACATCATGAAGGCCAAGAAGAAGGAGATCGCCATGAAGGCGGTCGCCGACTACGGCGTCGATACCGCGCCGCGCCTGACCGTCGTGAAGGTGACCGCCCCCGCGACCCGCAGTGCCGGGATCAAGGTGGCCGACGCCGCCGAACTGGTGTCCAAGCTCAAGACCGCAGGAGCCCTGTAAGATGGCCGTTCTCGTCATCGCCGACCACGACGGTTCGGCTGTCCGCGACACCACCCACAAGACCGTGACCGCCGCCCTGGCCCTGGGCTCGGACGTCGATGTCCTGGTCGTCGGTTCGGGGGCGAAAGCCGCCGCAGATTCGGCTGCCAAGATCGCCGGCGTCCGCAAGGTCCTGCTGGCCGAAAGCGCTGGCCTGGGTCACCAGCTGGCCGAGGACGTCGAGGAGACCGTTCTGACGCTCGCCGGCGGCTATGACGCCATCCTGTCGCCCGCCACCAATGACGGCAAGAATTTCATGCCGCGCCTGGCCGCCAAGCTGGACGTCGCGCCGATCTCGGACATCGTCGAGGTGATCTCGGCCGATACCTTCGTGCGGCCCATTTATGCGGGCAATGCGCTGGAGACGATCCAGTCGTCGGACGCCAAGAAGGTCATCACCGTTCGCCCGACCAATTTCGCCCCCGCGGCCGAAGGCGGCTCTGCCCCGGTCGAGAGCGTCGCCGGCGCCGAAGCGGGCAAGGCGACCTTCGTCGGAGAGGAGCTGGTCAAGTCGGATCGCCCCGAACTGGGTGCCGCCAAGATCATCGTCTCGGGCGGTCGCGCCCTGGGCTCGGCCGAAGAGTTCCACGCGGTGATCGAGCCCCTGGCCGACAAACTGGGCGCCGCCGTCGGGGCCTCGCGCGCCGCCGTCGATGCGGGCTATGCGCCGAACGACTATCAGGTCGGCCAGACCGGCAAGGTGGTGGCCCCGGCCCTCTACATCGCCGTCGGCATCTCGGGCGCCATCCAGCACCTGGCCGGGATGAAGGACTCCAAGATCATCGTCGCCATCAACAAGGACGCCGACGCCCCGATCTTCCAGGTCGCCGACTTTGGCATCGTCGGCGACTACAAGACGGTCGTACCGGAGCTGATGACCGCCCTGGGCTGAAGCGGGTCAATCGCCGGTCGGCTTCGGAGCCTGATTCACGGCATTGGCGGGATCGCGCAGAAACTCCACCAATGCTGATCAGGGTCTAGGCAGCGGATCTGACCTGGTCGAAGTCCGAGTTCTGGCGGATCCGGCTCGTTGGGGCCTGGCCGGGAAGCGTGAACCGCGAGACGACAACCGCCAGGTCACTGGCCTCACCGGTCAGGTTGTGGCTGGCTGCGGTCGTCTCTTCGACCATGGCCGCGTTCTGCTGGACCACCTGGTCCATCTGGTTGATAGCGGTATTGACCTCGATCAGCCCGCTGGCCTGCATTTGGGCCGACGTGTTGATTTCGGAAACAAGGGCGTCGATTCCGACCATGTGGTCGACGATCGATGACAGGGCCTTGCCCGTCTCGTCCACGAGCCGAACGCCGCGGCTGACCGCTTGGGTTGAGGCCGAGATCAGTGCTTTGATCTCTCTGGCGGCCTCGGCGGAACGCTGGGCCAAGGCTCGGACCTCGGAGGCGACGACGGCAAAGCCGCGTCCTGCTTCACCTGCACGCGCGGCCTCGACTCCAGCATTGAGGGCCAGAAGGTTGGTCTGGAAGGCTATCTCGTCGATCACGCCGATGATCTGGGTAATCTGGCGGGAAGAGGCTTCGATCTCGGACATCGCTTCGACTGCCTGCAGAACCACGGTGCCCGACGCCTCGGCCTCTCCCCGCGTTCGAGATACCGCTGCGGTCGTTTCACCCGCACCAAGCGCTGACCGTTTGACGGTCGCTGTGATCTCGTTGAGCGCGGCGACAGTCTGTACGAGGCTGGCGGCCTGCTGCTCCGTCCTTAGCGAAAGGTCGTCAGATGCTTTCGAGATGTCTGCGGCACCCGCGTGGATAGCTGAGGATCCCCGGGCGACCTGCGACAGAGCTGTCTCTAGTGCATCGGCGGCAGCATTGAAATCGAGCCGAAGCTGGTCCAGCGACGGCATCAGGGTCTGGCCAACGCGGATCGTAAGGTCGCCATGTGCCAGCTTGGCCAGCGCGGACCCGACAAAAGCCACGCTGGCCATGCGGTCCGTCAGATCGGTCGCAAACTTCATCACCCGCGTGATGTGTCCGTTCGCGTCAAAAATGGGATTGTAGGATGCTTCAAGCCAAACCTCGCGCCCACCCTTTCCGATGCGCCGGAACTCGTCGGACAGAAATTCGCCAGCGCGAAGCCGCTCCCAGAAGACGGCATACTGGGGGCTGGCGGCGTAGGCTGGTTCTGCCAGGATGCTGTGATGCTGGCCCACCAGTTCGGCGCGGCTGTAACCGGTCACCCGTTCAAAATTATCGTTGGCTTCGAGAATGATGCCGGCAAGGTCGAACTCAATGACGGCCTGTGACCGGAAGATGGCCTGGATGACGCTGGCGTCCTCGGCGGCCTTGACCTTGGCCCGGGTGACGTCAAGCGCAAGCTTGACCACTTTCACTACCTTGCCGCCGGCACCGCAGACCGGCGTGTAGGACGCTTGAAGCCAGACCTCACGCCCCCCCTTGGCCAGACGCCTGTACACGCCAGAGTCGTATTTGCCGTGCGCGAGCTGGGTCCAGAAATTCCGGTAGGCTTCACCTTTCACTTCGTCAGGACTGACGAGCAGGCTGTGATGCTTGCCCTGCAACTCGCCGTGACTGTAGCCCACTGTCTCGCAGAACAGATCGTTTGCCGACAAAATGCGGCCGGTGGTATCGAACTCGATAATTGCAAAGGACTTGCCCAGAGCCCCCATGGTGGCCGACGCGCCACCCGAGAACATCAGATCGCCGATCTTCATCTTAGTCGACCTTGGTATATCCATCCGTCAATCTGCCCCCGGGCAGATGCTATGGCATCATGACGATCTGAGTATCTTTCTCGTGTTAATGATCCCTTACTTCGAAATTTCGTGAATTCCGGATGCGGTTCTTGATGTTTGCGTTGCGACTGTTGGCGTCCGTCTTTCCGTCGACGGCCGGATCGGCGGCCAATCCTCTCGCAATATTTCGCCGGACCAGTGCGGCAGGGGGACCAGTTCGACAGGAATCCGTGTGGAGAGATACGGCGTTTCCAGAGTGCGTCTCTGTGGTCCTTGGCGATGCCCGTTCCGCCTTACCGAACCGTAATGTTTCCGCCTTTGACGGACGGGCGGTGAAGCCTTGTAATCGGGTCTCGATCCGCGCCGCCGGCGCAGCAGGAGAGCCGTCCCCAGATGTTTCGTTCCCCTCTGCGAGGGTCCAGCCTCGCCGTCCTCGCCTGTGTTCTTGCGCTCGGCGCCTGCGCCACCACCGGGTCCACCCCCGCTGCCGATGACACCACCGGTGACAAGGCCGAGGCCAAGCCGCTGGCGACCGGGCTGGACGTTCAGGCCAACCTCGATCCCTTCCCCTCGACCTACACCCCCCTGCCGCGCCAGAACTCGGCGATCGTGGGGGCGACCGTGTTCGACGGGGCGGGCCGGAAGATCGAGAACGGCGTCGTCCTGATGGCCGACGGCAAGGTCGAGGCGATCGGCGGGGCCGATACGCCGGTGCCGGCCGGATACACGGTCATCGACGGACGCGGCCGGTTCGTGACGCCGGGGGTCATCGACGTCCACTCCCACCTGGGTGTCTATCCGTCGCCGGGCGTG
The DNA here is from genome assembly GCF_044239655.1 of Brevundimonas sp. Classification (GTDB taxonomy): domain Bacteria; phylum Pseudomonadota; class Alphaproteobacteria; order Caulobacterales; family Caulobacteraceae; genus Brevundimonas. The sequence goes on along the minus strand of NZ_JBIIAY010000011.1, from coordinate 17,487 downwards.
TCGGGCATGTCGGACGGCAACGAGGCGACCAGCCCGAACACCGCCCAGGTCTGGGCCGAGCATTCGATCTGGCCCCAGGATCCCGGCTTCAACACGGCCCGCGCCGGCGGCGTGACCACCCTGGGCATCCTGCCGGGCTCGGCGAACCTGTTCGGCGGACGCGGCGTGACGGTGAGGAACGTCCCGTCGATCACCATGCAGGGGATGAAACTCCCGGGCGCGCCGCACACGCTGAAGATGGCCTGTGGCGAAAACCCCAGCCGCGTCTATGGCGGGCGCAACCAGAGCCCGGCGACGGGAATGGGCAATGTCGCCGGCTATCGCGCCGCCTTCATCGCCGCCCGCGACTACAAAGACAAATGGGACAAGTGGCGCGAGACCGGCGAGGGATCGCCGCCGACACGCAATCTCCAGAACGAGACCCTGGCGGGCGTCCTGGACGGCTCGATCCTGGTCCAGAACCACTGCTACCGCGCCGACGAGATGGCGGTGATGTTCGATATCGCCAAGGAGTTCGGATACAAGATCACGACCTTCCACCACGCCATCGAGGCCTACAAGGTCGCCCCCATGCTGGCGGCCAACGGCACCTGTGCGGCGATGTGGACCGGCTGGTGGGGCTTCAAGATGGAGGGGCTGGACGCGGTCGAGGCCAATGCGGCCCTGGTCGATGCGGCCGAGGGTTCCTGCGCCGTCATCCACTCCGACGACCCCGAACTGACCCAGCGGCTGAACCAGGAAGCGGCCGCCGCGCTGGCCGCCGGTCGTGCGGCCGGGCTCGACATCAGCGAGGAGCGCGCCATCAGCTGGTTCACCCTGAATGCGGCCCGCGCCATCGGCATCGACGATCAGACCGGGTCTCTGGAGGCCGGCAAGCGCGCCGACGTGGTGATCTGGTCCGCCAGTCCCTTAAGCGTCTACGCCCGCGCCGACCAGGTCTTCATCGACGGGGCCAAGGCCTATGACCGGTTCGATCCGGCCTATCAGCCCCGGTCAGACTTCGAACTGGGCCAACCCGGTTACGGCATGACCGCCGCCAACGTGACGCAAGGAGCCCGCTGATGCGTATCTCGCTCAAGACGCTCCTGCTGGGCGCGGCCCTGACCGCGCTGGCCCTTCCCGCCTCGGCCGAGGTGGTCGCCATCACCGGGGCCAGGGTGTTGACCGGCACCGCCGTCATCGAGAACGGCACCGTCGTCATGGACGGGGCGACCATCGTCTCGGTCGGGACGGGCGCGGCACCGTCGGGTGCGCGCATCATCGACGGTCGGGGCAAGACGGTGTCGCCGGGCTTCGTCGCGGTCGATTCCGGCCTCGGCGGATCGGAAGTGTCGTCGGTCGCGGGGTCGAACGACCTGTCGAACAACGCCAACACGATCAGCGCCTCGTTCGACGTCTCCTATGGGCTCGACCCCTGGTCCTTCACCTTGCCGGTGGCGCGGACGGGCGGCATCACCCGCGCCATCGTCGTGCCGGCCCATCCGGGCGGCGGGGGCGGACACGGCAACCACCAGGACGACGGCGAGGCCGATTTCGCGGGCGCGGGCGAAGGCGGCTTCCAGTCGCCGGGCCTGTTCGCCGGTCAGGCCGCCATCATCACCCTGGCGCAGGGGACCGACATCCTGGTCAAGCCGCGCGTGGCCATGGTCGCGCCGTTCGGCGAGGCCGGGGCGGGCGTCGCGGGCGGGGCCCGCGGTGCCGAGTTCACCCTGTTCAAGGAGAGCCTGGCCGAGGTGCGGCTCTATGCGCGGAACAAGGCGGCCTATGACCGTGCGGGCCTGCGCGATCTCAGCCTGTCGCGGGCGGACCTGGAGGCGCTGATCCCCGTCGCCAATGGCACCATGCCGCTGATCGTCACCGTGCATCGGGCATCCGACATCCTTCAGGTCCTGCGCCTGGCCGAGGAAGAGGGTGTCAAGATCATCCTGGACGGGGCCGAGGAAGGCTGGCTGGTCGCGGCCCAGATCGCGGCGGCCAAGGCGCCGGTGCTGCTGAACCCGATCTCCAACCTGCCGGGCTCGCTGGAGACCCGTGCGGCGCGGATGGAGAATGCGGCGGCGCTGAATGCGGCGGGCGTGGTCATCGCCATCAAGGGCAATGAGGGCTCGGTCCACCGGGCGCGCGAGGCCCGCTACAATGCTGGAAACGCCGTGTCACACGGCCTGCCCTATGCGGCGGCCATCGCGGCGCTGACGGTGAACCCGGCCCGCATCTTCGGCGAGGGCGGGACGTTCGGCGAGTTGATCGCGGGAGCCCAGGCCGATGTCGTGGTCTGGTCCGGTGACCCGTTGGAGCCTTTGACCACGGCCTCGCAGGTCTTCATCTCGGGCGTCGAACAGCCGATGCAGACGCGTCAGTTCCAGCTGAGGGACCGGTATCGGAATGGTGGGGCCGGGCCGAACGGGATGCCGGCGGCGTATTCGCAGTAATCTCCTTCTCCCCTTGCGGGAGAAGGTGGCCCGCAGGGCCGGAGGAGGGGTCACGCGGGCCGTTGAGTTTGCGTCAGGCGGCTGATCGCTCACCGTCTTCCTCAGCGTGACCCCTCATCCGTCAGGCTTCGCCTGCCACCTTCTCCCGCAGGGGGAGAAGGGTTAGATGCGAGGAATGCCCCAGCCCCGCCTCTTCATCGATGCCGACGCCTGTCCGGTGAAGGACGAGGTCTATCGCGTGGCGGCGCGCTACGGCCTGCATGTGTTCGTGGTGTCGAACTCGTGGATCAACACGCCGCGCGAAAAGTGGGTCGAGCAGGTGGTGGTCGATGCGGGGCCGGATATCGCCGACGACTGGATCGCGGAGCGGGCGGTGACGGGTGATGTGGTCATTACGGCAGACATTCCCCTGGCCGACCGCTGCCTGAAATCCGGGGCCCAGGCGATCAAGTCGAACGGCCAGCCTTTCACCCCGGATTCGATCGGCTCTGCCCTGGCCGGGCGGATGGTGGGCGAGCATCTGCGGTCGATGGGGGTGGCGACCTCCGGCCCGCCGCCGTTCGGCCAGCGCGACCGGTCGAACTTCCTCCAGGCGCTGGATCAGGCCGTGGTGCGGGCGAAGAAGGCGCTGGCCATGATCCCGCCGCCGCCACCGGGCGCGCCGTCATGACGGCCATCCCCGAAGACGAGCTCGAGTTCCGGTTCTTTCGCGCCGGGGGTCCGGGCGGCCAGAACGTCAACAAGGTCTCGACCGCCGTCCAGATGCGGTTCGACGTGGTCAACTCTCCCTCGCTGAAGGAGGGGCAGAAGCAGCGACTGATGAAGCTGGCCGGCAGTCGCCTGACCCAGGACGGCATCATCCTGATCACCGCCGTCCGCCACCGGACCCAGGAACGCAATCGGGCCGACGCCATTGAGCGGTTGCAGGCCATGGTCGACGAGGCGGCCGTGGCCCCGATCTATCGCGTCCCGACCCGGCCGACGAAGGCGTCCAAGGAGCGGCGGCTGGTGGCCAAGTCGCACCGGTCGGGCATCAAGAGCGGACGCGGCAAGCCGACGCCCGGCGATTGATCGCGGCGACCGGGCCGGTCGCCTGAAATCAGGCTGCCGGTGGCGGCGGGGCCGGGCGGAACAGGAGGGCGACGATCTTGCCCTGATCGTTCTGGCCGAGGATCCACTGGGTCGGGGCGTTTTCGAAACCGACCAGGAACAGTTCGGCGCCGTCCTGGGTCGCGACGTGGGCGATGTCACCCAGCGCACCGAGCTGCGCAAAGATCGGGGCCATGGTGGGGGCCTGCTGGCGGACCTTGTCGGCCAGGTCGGTCGTCATGTCGGAATAGTTGGGCGCACCGGCCTGGAAGGCGGCGATCGTGGTGCGCAGCATGGCCTCGGCGGCGGCGACCTTCGCCGGGTCGGAAGGCTCTGACACTTCGGCCGGGGCGGGCGTCGGCGCGGCGCGCTGCGGGGCTGCGGGCTGGTCGAAGGTGTTGGGCAGGCGGCCGGCAGCGGCACCGGTCTGGGGTGCGGTCTGGGGTGCGGTCTGGGCGGCGGCCGGCAGGGCGAGGGCGGCGGAGATCAGGACGGCGGCGGCGAGGGCGGACTTCATGCAGGCAACTCCGGGAAATCGTTACCCTGCAATGACTGACCAAAGCGACAGGATCAGGGCACCCACCGATGCGGCGGTTGCGATGACGACACAGACCACCAGCCAGCGCGGCGTCTGGACGACCTGAACGACGGTCGGCGCGGGGACAGGCGGGTCCTGGACGAGGCGCGACAGGGCCTTGGCCCCCGAGATCAGTTCACGCACCCCGTCGCGGATCTGGGCCTTGGGCCCCAGTTCGCGCAGGATCCAGCGCTCGACCACCGGCTGGGCCGCGGCCCACAGGTCGTGGTCGGGGTTCAGGCGGCGCGCCACGCCCTCGACCGAGACCATGGTCTTCTGCAACAGGATCAGCTCGGGCCGCAGATGCATGTCGAACAGGGCGGTGATCTCGAACAGCTGACCCAGCAGCCGCCCCATGGAGACCTGCGACGCCTGTTTGCCGATTACGGGCTCGCCCACCGCGCGCAGGGCCTGGGCGAAGGCCTCGACCGAATGGTGCGGGGGCACGTACCCGGCCTCGAAATGGACGCGGGCGATGCGGGGATAGTCGCGGTTCAGGAAGCCCCAGAGGATCTCGGCCAGATAGCGTCGCTCGCCAGGGCCGAGGCGGCCGACGATGCCGAAATCCACCGCCGTCAGTTCGGCCGGGGCCGAGCAGAACAGATTGCCCTCGTGCAGGTCGGCGTGGAAGACGCCGTGGTCCAGCGCCTGGGACAGGAAGGCGCGCACGACGTTGTCGGCCAGGGCGTTCTTGTCGAGGCCCGGCTGAACGGCGGCCAGCGGATCGGTCATGGCGATGCCGGTCGCCCATTCCAGCGTCAGCACCCGCTTGCCGACCCCGTCCCAGACCACGCCGGGGGCGGTCATGTGGCCGACGCCCTCGGCGATCGACTTGTCCATCACGTCCTTGAGCTCGGAGGCGGCGGCGGCCTCCAGCCTCATGTCGAGCTCCAGCTCCATCGAGCGGGCGACCGTCTCGACGAAGGCACGGGGTTCCAGACGGCGGGCGGCGGGGACCAGCCGATGGACGACGCCGGCACCCAGCCGCATCGACTCCAGCCCGCCGATGACGCGACGCTCAACGCCGGGACGCAGGACCTTGACCGCCACCTTGCGCCCGTCGGCCAGCCAGGCGGGATGGGCCTGGGCGAGGGAGGCCGCCCCGATCGGGTCGCCCAGATCGATGAACAGGCTGTCGATGGTCCGCCCCAGCGACCGCTCGATCTCGCGCCGTGCCTGATCCGTGGGAAAGGGCGGCAGCTTGTCTTTGAGCCGCCCCAGATCGGTGGCGAACTCGGTGCCGAAGATGTCGGCGCGGGTGGCCAGGACCTGGCCCAGCTTGATGGCGACAGGCCCCAGATGCTCGAACGCCTTGCCCAGCCGCTGACCGGGGCGGCCGTCGCGACCTTCGCGCCCGGCGAACAGGTGGATGAAGTGGATGATGGGCCGCAGCCAGCCGGGCAGCAGGGCCGTGATCTCGCGCGGGGCCAGGGCGTCGTGGCGGACCAGCACCCAGGCCCAGCCGATCAGGCGGAAGGCCGCGCCCAGGGGATCGCGCACCCGCACCGCGACGGGCGGGGTCGGCGCGACGCGATAGGCGTTGGGATTGGCGGTCAGATCGCCCACCCGAAATGGATGGCCGCCACACCGCCCGACAGGTTGGTGACCGTGACGTTGCGAAACCCGGCCGTCTCGATCATCGCCTTGAAGGTCGCCTGATCCGGGAAGCGGCGGATGCTCTCGACCAGATACTGATAGCTGTCGCGATCCTTGGCGACCCATTGGCCGATGGCCGGAATGGCGTTGAAGGACCAGGCGTCATAGGCGCGGCGCAAGGCCTCGGTGGTGGGGCGCGAGAACTCCAGGCACAGGAACCGGCCGCCCGGCTTCAGCACCCGCCGCGCCTCGGACAGGGCCACGGCGATGTCGGCCACATTCCTGATGCCGAAGCTGATCGAATAGGCATCGACCGAGGCGTCGGGCAGGGGCAGGGCCATGGCGTCACCGACGGTCCAGCGCATCTCGGGCTCGCCACCCTTTTGCACGCCCGCCAGGATCATCTCGGCATTGTAGTCCAGCACGATGACCGAGGCGTCCTCGCCGCCGTTCCGCTCCTGGGCCCGGCGCGCCATCTTCGAATAGCGCCGCGCCATGTCGCCGGTGCCGCCGGCGACGTCGAGTATGGTCTCCCCCGGACGGCAGTTCAGCTTGGAGGCCGCGGCGTCCTTCCACAGCCGATGCACGCCCGCGCTCATCAGGTCGTTCATCAGGTCGTAGTTGGAGGCGACGCTGTCGAACACGCCCCGCACCATCCGCACCTTGTCCTTCGCGTCCACGTCGCGAAAGCCGAAGGAGGAGGTGGAGCCGGAGCTGTGCGGGCCGTGAGAGGCGTCGGTCATGGCCGCCGTCTAGCGCGTTGCGAGCCTGTCGTCACCGGGCCGCGTCGTCGCGGCCGCGCGCCTATTTGACGTGCGGGGTGATGATGCCGAGCGGCAGGGCGGTGACGTTCTTGACCCCGCGCGTGACGATATGGCTCTCGCAGTCCGAGACGATGCCCAGGGTCAGCAGCTTGTTCCTCAGGAAGGTGTCGAAGGCGTGCATGTCCGAGGTCACGATCCGCAGCACATAGTCCTCGCGGCCGGTGATGGTCGCGCACTGGACGACCTCGGGCCATTGCTCGACGGCCTTCTCGAACAGTTCGAGGTTCTCGTTGGACGGCAGGCTCAGCTTGACGATCGCATAGACCTCGAAGTCGAGGCCCAGAAGCTGGGCGTTCAGCAGGGTGACCCGCTTGCGGATCAGGCCGGAATCTTCCAGTCTCTTGATCCGGCGCCAGCACGGCGAAGCGGACAGTCCGACCCGATCGGCGACCTCCGCGACCGACAGTCCTGCGTCCTGTTGCAGGATGTCCAGAATGCGCGCGTCGATGGGATCCAGTTCGTCCGCCAAGGCGTTTCTCCAATTGTTCTTATGGCGCAATAAAATACCCTGATACCGCCTATTGCAAGGCAAAGTTCAGTAAGTCTTGATCTGCGCTCTCTGCTATCAGGCGCTATAAAGACAATCGTGGCCGGATCAACCGGACGCCAGACCCCAATTCGGCAGGATGGAAGATCAGGAATGACGGTGCCCGAGACCGATTCGACCCGAAACAGCCGTCCGCTATCGCTGCGCGTGCCGGAACCGGCCGGGCGGCCGGGGGACACGCCCGACTTCAGCCACCTGAAGCTTGACGTCGCGGGCGCAGTGGATCGTCCGCCCGTCGATGCGCGGCCGGTGCAGATGATGGATCTGGCCTTTCGCCTGATCCGGGTGCTGGACGAGGACGGCACCGCGGTCGGGCCGTGGAACCCGCGCCTGGACGCCGACACGATGCGGCGCGGCCTGAACGCCATGATCCTGACCCGCGCCTTTGACGACCGGATGCACAGGGCCCACCGTCAGGGCAAGACCAGCTTCTACATGAAATGCACCGGCGAGGAGGCCATCGCGGTGGCCCAGGGGATGATCCTGTCGCGCGAGGACATGGGCTTCCCGACCTATCGCCAGCAGGGGCTTCTGATCGCGCGCGGCTATCCGCTGACCGACATGATGAACCAGATCTATTCCAACGCCTCGGACCCGATCAAAGGCCGCCAGCTGCCGATCATGTATTCGGCCAAGGACTATGGGTTCTTCACCATCAGCGGCAATCTGGGGACGCAAGTCCCGCAAGCGGTGGGCTGGGCCATGGCCAGTGCCTACAAGGGTGACGACAAGATCGCGATCGCCTGGACCGGCGACGGGGCCACGGCCGAGGGCGACTTCCACAACGCCCTGACGTTTGCGGCCGTCTATCGTGCCCCGGTGATCCTGAACATCGTCAACAACCAGTGGGCCATCAGCTCCTTCCAGGGCATCGCCGGGGGCAATGAGACGACCTTCGCGTCAAAGGCCATCGGTTATGGCCTGCCGGCGCTGCGGGTCGACGGCAACGACTTCCTGGCGGTCTGGGCTGCGACCCAATGGGCCGAGGAACGGGCACGGTCCAACCAGGGCGCGACGGTGATCGAGTTGTTCACCTATCGCGGGGCGCCCCACTCGACCTCCGACGATCCGGGCAAGTACCGGCCGGCCGACGAACACGACAAATGGCCGCTGGGCGATCCGATCCAGCGTCTGCGCCAGCACCTCAATTCGATCGGCGAGTGGGACGACGAACGCCACGAGGCGGCGCTGAAAGCCGCCGTCGAACAGGTCCGTCAGGCCGGGCGCGAGTCCGAGGCCATCGGCACCCTGGGCCAGTCGCGCCCCTCGGTGAAGACGATGTTCGAGGAGGTGTTCGCCACCCCCGACTGGCGGCTGACCGAACAGCGCGGCGAGGTGGGAGTCTGACCATGAGCGAGACATACGCACCCGCAGACCAGAACGACGGCATCGGTCCCGACATGGCCGATGGGCCCCACACCGCGCCCGCGCCTGAAAGCGCCGCCGTCCAGCCCATGAACATGATCCAGGCGCTGAACTCGGCCCTGCACGTCAAGATGGCCGAGGACGACAATGTCCTGAGCTTCGGCGAGGACACCGGCTATTTCGGCGGCGTGTTCCGGGTCACGGACCAGCTTCAGCAGAAGCACGGCCTGACCCGCAGTTTCGACACCCCGATCAGCGAATGCGGCCTGGTCGCCGCCGCCATCGGCATGGGGGCCTATGGTCTGCGCCCGGTCGTCGAGATCCAGTTCGCCGACTACATCTATCCCGCCTACGACCAGATCGTGTCGGAGGCGGCCAAGCTGCGCTACCGCTCGGGCGGTCAGTTCACGTCACCGATCGTGGTGCGGTCGCCTTACGGCGGCGGCATCTTCGGCGGCCAGACCCACTCACAGAGCCCTGAGAGCCTGTTCACCCATGTGGCGGGGCTGAAGGTCGTGATCCCGTCCAATCCCTATGACGCCAAGGGCCTGTTGATCGCGGCGATCGAGGACGACGATCCGGTCATCTTCTTCGAGCCCAAGCGGCTCTACAACGGACCCTTCGACGGCTGGCACAAGAACCCTGTCTCGCCGTGGAAGGCGCAAGAATCGGCCCAAGTCCCGACAGGCAAATACGTCGTGCCGATCGGCGAGGCGAAGGTGGTCCGCGAAGGCTCCGACGTCACCGTCCTGTGCTACGGCACCATGGTCTGGGTGTCGCTAGCGGCCGCCGTATACGCGGGCGTGGACGCCGAGGTGATCGACCTGCGTACCCTGGTGCCGCTCGACATCGCCACAATCGAGGCCAGCGTGAAGAAGACAGGTCGCTGCGTCATCGTGCATGAGGCCCCGAAAACGTCCGGGTACGGAGCGGAGCTGTCGGCCCTGGTCCAGGAGCGGTGCTTCTATCATCTGGAGGCGCCGATCGCGCGGGTCGCCGGATGGGACACGCCCTATCCGCATGCCTTCGAGTGGGAATATTTCCCGGGGCCGGAACGCGTGGGTGCCGCCCTGAAATCGGTGATGACCGGAGGGCCCCGCTGATGGGCCGTTTCGTCTTCAAACTGCCCGACGTGGGCGAAGGCACCGCCGAGGCAGAACTGGTCGCATGGCATGTCGCGGTCGGCGACACGGTCGAGGAAGACCAGCTGCTGGCCGAGGTCATGACCGACAAGGCGACGGTCGAGCTGACCTCCCCGGTGTCCGGCGTGGTCACGGTCCTGCACGGCGAGCCGGGGGTGCAGTCGCCGGTTGGCGGGCCGCTGGTGGAGTTCGAGGTCGAGGGGGCGGGGAACAGCGAGCCTGTGGCCGACAGCCCCTCCGTCTCCTCGCAACAGCTCGGATCCACCTCCCCATCGGCTGACGCCGACGGGGAGGAGAACGACGACACGTCTCCTCCCCGCGACAGCGGGGAGGGGGACCCCGAAGGGGTGGAGGGGCTGCCGGCCCCGGACACCGCAGGCGGAACCTACATCTTCCGCCTGCCTGACGTCGGCGAGGGCACGGCCGAGGCGGAGCTCGTCGCCTGGCACGTCGCGGTCGGGGACGCGGTCGAGGAGGACCAACTGCTGGCCGAGATCATGACGGACAAGGCCACGGTCGAACTGACCAGCCCGGTCGCGGGTGTTGTCGCCACCCTGCACGGCCAGCCCGGGACGCAGTCGCCGGTTGGTGGCCCGCTGGTGACCTTCAGCGTCGAAGGGGCGGGGAATGTGGCGGCGGCTCCTGCAGCAACCGAGCGCGCGGTGGCCCCCTCCGTCACGGCGCAAGAGCGCCGCGCCACCTCCCCCAACGGGGGAGGATCTGTGGCGACGACGCCGACGACCAAATCTCCCCCCTCTGGGGGGAGTACCCGCGAAGCGGGGGAGGGGGGCAAGTCCGCTCCCGCCGTCGCCCGCACCCCCCAGACCCCCGGCGTCCGTCCCCTGGCCACGCCGGCCGTGCGCAACCGCGCCCGCGACATGGGCATCAACCTGGTCTTCGTGCCCGGCTCCGGCCCCGCCGGACGGATCGGCCATGACGACCTGGATGCCTTCCTCGCCCACGGTGCAACGGGGCCGTCCGTGCCCGGATCGTCAGCCCCGACGATGTTCGCGAAAGCCGAAGGCACGACCGAGGTCCGCATCATCGGCCTGCGTCGCAAGATCGCGGAGAAGATGGCCGAGAGCGTGCGGCGCATCCCGCACATCACCTATGTCGAGGAAATCGACATGACGGCGCTGGAAGAGCTTCGCGTCCACCTGAACGCGACGAAGCAGAAGGATCAGCCCAAGCTGAACATCCTGCCCTTCATCGCCCGCGCCATCGTCGTGGCCCTGCGGGACCAGCCCAGCATCAACGCCACCTATGACGACGAGGCCGGGGTCCTGACCCAGCATGCCGCCGTGCATCTGGGTATCGCCGCCCAGACGCCGAACGGGCTGATGGTGCCGGTGGTGCGTCACGCCGAGGCGCTGGACGCCTGGGCGACCGCGCTGGAGATCGCGCGGGTCAGTGGCGCGGCCAAGGACGGCTCGGCCAAGCGTGAGGAACTGTCCGGCTCGACCATCACCATTACCTCCCTGGGCACGCTGGGCGGGGTGGTCCACACCCCGATCATCAACCACCCCGAGGTCGCCATCGTCGGCCCCAACAAGATCGCCGAACGGGTCATGGTCAAGGACGGCCAGATGGTCATCCGCAAGATGATGAACCTGTCGTCCAGCTTCGATCACCGCATCGTCGACGGCCACGACGCGGCGGTCTTCGTCCAGCGTATCAAGGGGCTGCTGGAACAGCCCGCGACCCTGTGGATGGGGTGAGATGAAGACCTTCGCCTCGGGCACCGCCGCCCTCGTCGCCGCCTCCCTGTTCGCCACCTCGGCTCTGGCCTGCGTGCCGATGCCGCGCGACACGGCGGCCGAGATCGAGCAGGCGCGGACGGTGTTCGTGGGGCGGGTGACGGCGGTCGAGGCGGGGGACGTCGCCGCCTGTCGCGCGGGTCTGGCGCGGGCGCGGATTGAGCCGGGGATGCCGGGGGCCACTGCGTGCGAGGCCTTCGGGCGGGCGACGCTGGAGGCCCTGCATACCGTCAAGGGCGAGGTTTCGGCCGCGCCCCTGACCGTCAACTGGAACGCCCATCCGCTCTGCTACGTCGGCTGGACCCCGACGTTCGGTCAGACGGTTCTGGCCACCGTCCCCGCAGACCCCCGCTTCATCGGTGACGGAGGCAATGTCGCGGTCGATCCGCAGGATCAGAGCGACGTAATGGTCAGCGCCCTGCTTGATCTCGCCTCGAAGGTGCATCCGGTCCCATGACGCGTTGGCTCATCAGTTTGGGGTTGGCGCTGATGATGGCGAACGTGACGGATCTCAACGCCTCGGCGTGCAGTCCATCGCCGGGACCGGACTGGGAAGGCTGGGTCGATGGCAATGATGACATATTTGTTGGCCGGGTTACCTCGCTAACGCCTCTGCCCGTTTCGACGGAACACGGCTTCGATGTGCGGCGAGCGACTATCCACATCGAGCGGCTGAGGTCGTTCGAGGCCCGTTCAGGGCCAACCTCCATTGACGCAGAAATCGTCGTAGACGTTTTCGATCCGGGCCCCAGCGCAATGGCGCTTTGCCTGTATGCAGAGGTCTACCAGCCCGGTGACACCGTCCTCGTGATCCAGTCCGGCGAGACGACGCGATTGTTCCGCAGTGCATGGGCGGCTGGATCGCGTTTCGCCCCCCTTTTCGAGAAGCAGCAGACACTCCCGAAATGACCCAGACCCAGCAGATCAAGACCAAAGTCCTCATCATCGGCGCGGGGACCGGTGGCTATGTCGCCGGCATCCGCTGCGGACAGCTCGGCCTCGACACTGTGCTGGTGGACGGGTCAGCGGGGCTCGGCGGGACGTGCCTGAACGTGGGTTGCATCCCGTCCAAGGCGATCATCCATGCGGCGGGCAAGTTCGAGACGGTGGTCAAGGCCGCAGGCGACGGCACGCTGGGGATCACCGCGTCGCAGGCTGCGATCGATCTGTCCCAGACCGTCGCCTGGAAGGACGGGATCGTCCGTAAACTGAACGTCGGCGTCGCGGCCTTGCTGAAGAAGGCCAGGGTCAAGGTCATCAAGGGCTGGGCGACCTTCGCCGACGCCAAGACCTGTCGCGTCGAGACCGACGACGGGCCGATCAGCATCACGGCCGAACATGTGATCCTGGCCACAGGCTCCGAGCCTGTGGAACTGCCCTTCCTGCCGTTCGGGGGCGACGTGATCTCCTCGACCGAGGCCCTGTCGCTGGACGCCGTGCCGAACAGGCTGGTCGTGGTCGGCGGCGGCTATATCGGGCTGGAGCTCGGCATCGCCTATCGCAAGCTGGGAGCCGAGGTGGCGATCGTGGAGATGGCCGACCGCATCCTGCCGCTCTACGACAAGGCCCTGACCGATCCGGTGATGAAGTGGCTGACGGGTCACGGCGTCGAGATGCATCTGGGCGCGCGCGCCGGAGGTTTCGGAGACGGCAAGCTGAACGTCACGACCCGGGACGGCGAACCGCTGCAACTCGAGGCGGACAAGGTGCTGGTCACGGTCGGTCGCCGTCCACGGACGAAGGGCTGGGGCCTCGAAAACATGGGCGTGGCCATGGCCGGGCCGTTCGTGAAGATCGACGATCGCTGCGCCACCAATATGAAGAACGTCTGGGCCGTCGGCGACCTGACCGGCGAACCCATGCTGGCCCACAAGGGCTCGGCCCAGGGCGAGGTGGTGGCCGAGATCATCGCCGGTCACGACCGACGCTTCGACCCCGTGACCATCGCTGCCGTCTGTTTCACCGAGCCGGAGATCGTCTCGGCCGGTCTCGGGCCGCTGGATGTCGAGGGCCGCGACGACGTGATCACCTCCGTCTTCCCCCTGGCCGCCATCGGCCGGGCCCTGGCCATCGAGGCGGGCGAGGACGGCGGCTTCGTGCGGGTGCTGGCGTCGAAGGCCGATCACCGGCTTCTGGGCGTCCAGGCCGTCGGCCAGCACGTCGCCGAACTGTCCAACAGCTTCGCCCAGATGCTGGAGATGGGGGCGGTGCTGGAGGATGTGGCGGGCGTGATCCACGTCCACCCGACCCTGGGTGAGGCCTTCCACGAGGCGACGCTGAGGGCCCTGGGACACGCGATACATATCTGACGAAGGGCAGGAAGACGCCCTTCGCAAGGGCGCTACCGGTCGGCTCGCGGAGCCTCGCTGCTTGAGCGCAAGGGGGGCGGTGCCTTCTCCTCCGCGTTCGCCGCTTGGCGAAGGGGGAGGTGGATCCGAGCGCTTGCGAGGAGACGGAGGGCGCGACACGGTATAGGCCGCAGAATTCCTTACCTTTGAAACCCGGTCGCCCCCTCCGTCACGGCCCTAAGCAGGGCCGCGCCACCTCCCCATCGCTCCGCGACGGGGAGGAGAATTACACGGCCGCGTCGAACAAGGCGTCTCTGGCGATGTCGGGGTGGGTCATGGGAAACAGGTGGCCGCCGGCGACCGTGTCCACCGTGAGATGGGGCAGGCGGCGCGGGTCGGGGGCGAGGCTGCAGACCGAGCCCTTGTCGGCCTTCAGCACACGGACGGGTTTGTCGAAGCGGCGAAGCGCCCGCCACGGGTCGTGGCCCTGGGCGGCATAGTTGGAGGCTTCCCATTCGGGCGGACAGGCCAGGCGCACGCCGTCCTCGTCCGGGGTGAAGGCCCCGGAGACATAGTCGGCCAGCATCATGTCGGACCAGCCCTTGAAGGCCCCGCGACCGCGCCAGGAGTCCAGCGCCTGCTGCGGGGTCTCGAAGCGGTTGCGGCGTCGGATCGCGCCCTTGGTGATCGGCCAGTGGCGCGTCCACTGGCGAAGACCCGGGATGGCCATCATCAGGTTCACCCCGCGCGGCAGGACAACGGGGTCGAACATGACCAGGCGCGCGACCTTGTCCGGCCGTTCGGCGGCGGCCAGCAGGGAGGAGGTTCCGCCCATCGAATGGCCGGCCAGGGCGACCGGCGGGCCGTCCAGGCTGTCGAGCAGGGCGACCAGATCCTCGCGGTGGTCGTGCCAGGTCCAGCGGTTGCGGGTTTCGGTCGGCAGGGCGGTCTGGCCGTGGCCGCGCAGATCGGGGGCCAGGATGCGCAACGAGGCCGACAGGGGGGCCAGCAATGACCGATAGGTGGCGGCGTTGAAACCGTTGGCGTGGACGAAGACCAGATCGACGGGGCGGCGCGCATCGCCGAAATCCAGCACCGACATCTCGCCGGCCCCCCAGCGGTGGCTGACCGGGATGGTCATGCGGCGGGGCGGGGTCAGGAGGGCGGCGTCCATGGGCCTAATCTAGGCGCGCGGAGTCGTGTGCGCCAGCATCGCCGGATCAGGCGGTCCGGCAGTCGGAACAGCGGCCGTGGCCCTCGATGGTGATGCGCTCGATCGCATAGCCGGCGGCGTCGGCGGCCAGGGCGAAGGTCTGGCCGACGGGGGTGGTGACCTCCTGGGCCGCGCCGCAGCAGTCGCAGATCAGGAAGGCGGCGGCGTGGTCGGCCGCGTCGCCCGAGCCCGCACAGGCGACATAGGCGCTGATCGAGGCGATGCGGTGGGCCATCCCCTTGCGCTCGAGGAACTCCAGCGCGCGATAGACGGTCGGCGGCTTGGCGGCCTGGCCGTCGGTGCCGTAGCGGGCGATCAGGTCGTAGGCCTTGACCGGTTCGCCGGCCGCCAGCAGCAGCTCCAGCACCCGGCGGCGCGGCGCGGTCATCCGCTCGCCCTCGGCCGTGCAGCGGGCCTCGGCCGCCCCCAGGGTCCGGTCGATCGTGGCGGCGTCGAGTTGATCGTGGTCGTGGTCGTGGCCGCAGCTCATGGGTGGAAGCTAGGGGCTCCGCCGCCTCGCCGCAACCGAAGGTGCTTGACGTCATGTGATGTTATCTCATAACACTTGATCGTCTCCCCGACCGAGGTTCCCATGTCCGTGTATCGCCCCGCCGTCTCGACGGCCCGTCTTCTCCTGCTCACCGCGGCCGCGTCCGCCCTGGCCGGTGCCGCTGCGGCCCAGTCGAACCCGCCCGCCCAGCCCGACGCCGTGCTCGACGACGTGGTGGTGACCGCATCCCCGTTCGGGGTCAGCCAGCGCGCCTCGACCATCGCCACCGACGTCATCGACGAACAGGCCCTGGCCACCGCCCCGGCCCAGTCCCTGGGCGATCTGCTGGCCGGCCAGCCGGGCCTGCGCTCGACCAGTTTCGCGCCGGGGGCCAGCCGGCCGGTGATCCGGGGCCTGTCGGGACCGCGCGTCCAGGTCCTGACCAACGGCATCGGCCTGATCGACGCCTCGTCGGTGTCGCCCGACCACGCCGTGGCCACCGACCCGGCCGAGGCCAGCCGTATCGAGGTGGTGCGGGGCCCCTCCACCCTGATCTATGGCGGCTCCGCCATCGGCGGGGTGGTCAACATCATCGACAACCGGATCCCGACGGAACAACCCGAGGGCGGCATCGACGGGGTGATCTCGACCCAGGCCTCCAGCGTGGATGACGGCCGGTCGATCTTCGGCCGGGTGACGGTCGGTGCCGGCCCGTTCGCCTTCAACATCGACGGGGTCAGCCGGTCCAGCGACGACTATGACATTCCGTCGCCCGCACGCTCCCAGCGGCTCGCGGACGAGGACGGCGAGCCGCGCGGGCCGGGCGGAACACAGCCCAATTCCTACACGGACCTAAAGGCCTGGGGCGTGGGCGGCAGCTATATCGGGGACAAGGGCTTCTTCGGCGTCTCCTACAAGGACACCGAGAGCGAATACGGCACGGTGGCCGAGCCGACGGTCTTCATCCAGCTGCATCAGACGCGCGAGGACGTGCGCGGCGAGTATAATTTCGACACCGGGCCGTTCCGCGCCCTGCGCGGCAGCTATGGCCACGCCGAATACACCCACACCGAGTTCGAGGGGCCCGGTGAGCCGGGCACCGTCTTCAACTCCGACGGCCAGGAGGGCCGGGTCGATCTGATCCAGCGCAAGAGTTCGTTGTTCGGCGGCGAGTGGAACGGGGCGATCGGCTTCCAGGGCCTGTCGCGGACTTTCGAGGCGATCGGCGAAGAGGCCTTCGTGCCCACCTCCACGACCGACGAGGCCGGGATCTATACGGTCCAGCGCATCGATCGCGGACCGGTCGGATTCGAGGGCGGGTTGCGTTACGACCGGCATACGGTGTCGGCGACGCCTCTGGGCGGCGTGACCGAGCTGGAGCGGGAGTTCGACAATGTTTCGGCCTCGATCGCCGGCTTCCTGCGGCCGGCGCCCGGCCTGTTCCTGGGCCTCAGCCTGGCGCACAACGAGCGGGCGCCGTCCGAGGTCGAGCTGTTTGCCGACGGCCTGCACATCGCCACCGCCGCCTATGAGACCGGCGACCTGACGCTCGACACCGAGAAGGTCAACACCCTGGAGGGGACGGTTCACTATGACGGCGGACGCGTCTCGGGCGACCTGCACGTCTACGGCTCGAAATACGACGGCTTCATCGACGAGCGGCCGACCGGCGGGGTCTTCACCTCCGACGAGGGCGAAGAGTTCCCGATCTTCCAGTTCGTGCAGACCGACGCGACCTTCTACGGCTTCGAGGCCGAGGGCGAATATGCGCTGTGGGAGGCGGGGGCATCGAAACTGGCTCTGGAGGGGGCGGTCGACTACGTCCACGCCGAGACCGACCTGGGGCCCGCAGCGCGGATCCCGCCCTGGTCGGTGACCGGGCGACTGGCCTGGAGCTCGAAGCCGCTGGACGCGACCCTGGAGGTCCGTCGGGTCGCCGAACAGGACCGGGTCGCCGACCTGGAACGGCCGACCGACGCCTACACCCTGGTCAATCTGTCGGGGGCGTGGCGACCGCTGGCGGATCGCAACGTCACCGTCTTTGCCGAGGCGCGGAACCTGACCGACGAGGAGGCGCGGGAGCATGTGTCCTTCCTGAAGGACATCGCGCCGATGCCGGGCCGGAATTTCCGGGTCGGGGTGGCGTACAGGTTCTAGGCGTTGGCTTTCC
>NZ_JBIIAY010000196.1:0-3345 GCF_044239655.1 Brevundimonas sp. | reverse complement strand
ACGAGGATGGTCGCGGTCTGGCCGATGATGGCCAGCCAGCGCAGGATGATCAGGGTCCGAAGCGTCAGGCCGCGCCCGCGCCGGGGCAGGTCGCGCCAGCCCGTGATCGGATGGTCGGCCGAGGCCGGCGTCGGGACGGTCGCCGGTTGCGACGATGAAGCGGTTTCTATGCGGGTCACGGGCGTTCTATAGACCCGTCGCGCCGCCCTGTCGGCGTTCCTGTTTCGAAAGAACCGAAGATGCCGCGTCGTTCCATCCTGCTTTTCGCCGCCGCCTGTATCGTCATCGCCGCCTCGCTGGCGATCGTGACCGTGGTCGTGGTGACGGGACGCGAGCGGGCGAGCGCGGAGGCGGAAGGCGTCTCGACCGGCGCGGCCAAGGTCGGCGGACCGTTCCAGCTGGTCGATCAGGAGGGGCGGTCGGTGGATCAGACCCTGCTGAACGGCAAATGGAGCCTGGTCTTCTTCGGCTTCACCTACTGCCCCGACTTCTGCCCCACGACCCTGAACGGCCTGGCCGCGACCAAGGCGCAGATGGGCGAGGCGGGCAAGGATCTGCAGATCGTCTTCGTCAGCGTCGATCCTGCACGCGACACGCCGCAGCAGATGAAGGACTATCTGGCGTCGGACGGCTTTCCCGAAGGGGTCATCGGCCTGACGGGGACGGACGCCCAAATCGCCGCCGCCGCCCGCGAGTACCGCGCCTTCTATGAGAAGGTCGGATCCGGCGACACCTATACGATGAACCATTCCCTGACGGTCTATCTGATGGGACCGGACGGCAAATACCGGTCGGCCCTGTCCCACGACCTGGGGCCCGAAAAATCGGCCCAGCTGATCGAACGGGTCATGAAGCGGGGATAGGATGCTGGATCACGGGTGAGGATTAAATCCTTTCCTAGTGAGATTTGTTGTATGGTGCGCTGCACAACGGCAGCGGCCGACCACGGATGACCATGCTCTACGCCCTTCACGAACTGGCCTACACCTCGGCGCAACCGTTCCGGCTCGGGGCCCAGCTGGCGCGGGACTTCTGGAAATCCCCGCTGAATCCGGCCGGCGACACGGCCATCGGCCGCACGGCCTATGCCTCGGCCGAACTGTTCGAGAGCGTGACCCGCCGATACGGCAAGCCGGCCTGGGGCCTGGAGGTCGTCAATATCGACGGCAAGCCGGTCCGCACCGTCGAACAGGTCGTCTGGTCCAGCCCCTGGGTGCGGATGGTCCGGTTCGCCCGCAACGTCGGCGACCTGAAACGCGCCAAGAAACCGGTCGCGGCGCCCAGCGTCCTGATCGTGGCGCCCCTGTCGGGCCACTATGCGACCCTGTTGCGCGGCACGGTCGAGACCTTCCTTCAGGACCACGACGTCTATGTCGCCGACTGGGTCAACGCCCGTCAGGTGCCGATGCTCGAGGGCCGGTTCGACTTCCACGACTATATCGACCACGTCCGCCAGATGCTGGCCCAGATCGGCCCGCGCGCCCACGTCGTCGCCGTCTGTCAGCCGGGACCGCCCGTCCTGGCCGCCGCCGCCGTGATGGCCGAGGAGAACGATCCGAACCGGCCGGCCTCCATGACCTTCATGGGCTCCCCGATCGACGCCCGCCTGTCGCCGACCGTCACGAACCAGCTGGCCGAGGAAAAACCCTTCGCCTGGTTCAAGTCGAACATGATCCACACCGTGCCCTGGCCCTATCCGGGCGTGGGTCGCCGGGTCTATCCGGGCTTCGTCCAGCTCTACAGCTTCATGTCGATGAACGAGGCGCGCCACACCGACGCTCACTGGACCTATTTCAAGGACCTGGTGAAGGGCGACGGCGACGGCGTCGAAAAGCACGAGCAGTTCTACGACGAATATCTGGCGGTGCTGGACCTGACCGAGGAATTCTATCTCCAGACCATCGACATCGTCTTCCAAGACTACACCCTGGCCAAGGGCGAACTGGAGCATGACGGCAAGCGCGTCGACCTGTCGAAGATCTCCGACATCGGCCTGATGACCGTCGAAGGCGAGAACGACGACATCTCCGGCGTCGGTCAGACCCAGGCCGCCCACGTCCTGACGCCGAACATTCCCCTCGAACGCCGCGTCCTCTATGTGCAGCCGGACGTGGGCCACTACGGCGTCTTCAACGGCCGTCGATTCCGCGAAGAAATCTATCCGCGCACCCGGGACTTCATCGCCGCCAATGAAAAGCTCTGCGCCGTACCGAGCCGGTCAGCGACTGCCGCTTAACGCCGGAACCCCGGCGGGGGAGGACGACCAGAGGCTGGTTCTGAGGTTATCGGTCAATCCACGGGCTCGGCGGATTTCGATACGGATCGATGCGAAGTCGGGCGAGGTGGTCGCGGTCGCGCCGTCGGAACGGCGGCTGCCGGACGCGGTGGCTTTCGCGCGGTCAAAGGCCGACTGGATCGCCGAACGGCTGGAGGCGCGGGTCGAGGGCCTGCCGCTGGAGCCCGGCGCGACGATCACCCTGCATGGCCGCGAGACCCGGCTGGAGGCCACCGGCACGACAGGGGCGGCGCGTCTGTCGGTCGACGCGGAGGGGGCGGTGATCCGCTCGGGCGGCGACGGCGAGGCCTTCGGACGCCGCGTCGAGAACCTGCTCAAGCGCGAGGCGCGTCAGGCGCTCACGGCCCGCACCGACCATCATCTGCGGACCCTGGGCCAGAAGCCGGTCAGGGTCTCCATCGTCGACACCCGCTCGCGCTGGGGCTCGTGCAGCCCGCACAACCGGTCGATCCGCTATTCGTGGCGGGTGGTCCTGGCGCCGCCAGCGGTGCTCGACTATCTGGCCGCCCACGAGGTCGCCCACCTGGTCCACGCCGACCACTCGCCCGCCTACTGGTCGGTGGTCCACCGGCTTGTCGGCGACCACCGCCCGTTCCGCGCCTGGCTCAGGGCCAACGGCCAGGCCCTGCATGCCGTGGGACGGTGAGCTGATCACTCCTCGATCGTGTCGAGGTCGCGGCCTTTCGTTTCGGGCAGGAAGATCAGGGCGACGACGGCGGCGACGGCGGTAAAGGCGACCGAGTACCAGAGGCCGAAATAGATGTTCCCCGACCAGGCCACCAGGGCGAAGCTGGCGGCGGGGAGCAGGCCTCCGACCCAGCCGGTGCCGATGTTGTAGGGCAGGCTCATGGCCGTGTAGCGCACCCGCGTCGGGAACAGTTCGACAAGCGCCGCCGCCTGGGGGCCATAGACGGCGGTGGCGGCGACCATGAAGACCATCAGGATGGCGAAGACGGCGATCAGGTTGATCTGATCGGGATCGGCCTTCTCGGGATAGCCGGCCTCCGTCAGGGCGGTCTTGACCCGGCCCTCGACGGCGGTGCGGGCGG
>NZ_JBIIAY010000257.1:0-3364 GCF_044239655.1 Brevundimonas sp. | reverse complement strand
GCTGCTGCGTCTACTTCGCGTTGTGCTAGTTCTTCTGTTGTTAGAGGGCGCTCAATGACTTCCCCTGTTTCACAGTTTACTTCGATTGCTGTTGTCATTATTTCTCCTTATGAGTTTGATATGCCGTAGAGAGTTGCTGTGCAGTATTGAACAAAGTTTTTTGCATCTCCTGTGCTATTTTCTTGCGTTAAAAACTTTAATGAATTAATTGCAGTTGAACTTGACCATAAACCAGCCAACAAAGATTGACTAGCAGATGTTGCATTAGTTTCATTAACGCTATCTATAATTACAGACTTGTTATTGCTTCCAGCGTAGTTGGAAAAGTAAAACTCTGAATTACCAAAAGTGTTAGATGTAGAACCATTACCAGAACAGTAACCCCAAAGAGATGAGGCGCTTGTATAACTGGCAGAACTAGCAATAGAACCATTTCCAAAAAGAAGTTTGCTTGATAGGTTTGTAGTTGCTGAATTAGGCTGTACATAAATCTGATTAGTAGACTCAGTAGATGTATTTCTTATACTTAACTTTACAAGTAAATCCGTGTAAGTGCTAGGGATAGAAGTAAAGTCAATGCTTGAAGCACCACCGCTTCCAACAGTTACCGATGCAATTTTATTAAATGTGTTAGGCATTATGCAGCCGCAATTCCATAGAGAGTAAAGGTAGAACCAGCAATCCAGTTATTTAATCCAGCGGGAAAAACAGTTATAGAAGTAATAGCCTCTGGTGTTTTTCTCCATAAAGCAACATTTGCAAATGTCCAAAATCCCGCAGAAGCACCTCTGCTAATAATTGTTTTGTAAGTTGTTGTATTTGCATAGTTCATAAAATGAATAACATTTGCAGCAAAAGTATCGCTAGGGCTGCCTGCTGAAGTATGAATACCTATTCTGCAATAATTATCTGTTGTCACTTGTTCAGAAAATGCTGAAGACCCATCTCCAGCAAGTGTTGTGTATGAATAATTAGAAGCACTGTCACCGTTAATTCTGCAGAAAAAAACATTTCCAGTGCCTGCAATTGAACTTCTACAAGATGCTACTAATACTAAATCTGTATATGTACTAGGAATTGATGACATAACAAGTTGAGATGATGAGCCGCCAGGTGCAGTTACTGATGCTATTGGTTCGTATGTTACTGCCATTTGTTACCCCTTAATTCCGTATAGTGCAAAGCGTGATGCGCTTGAGAAGTTTGGACCAGTACCTGCGATTATACTAATTGAGTTAATTGCGGTAGTGCTCATCCATAAACCTGAATCTAAACCAATCCATGCTGCACCAGTTGATGCAGAGTTTTGATCAAAGCCACTCAAGGCTCTAATTGTTTTATACTTTGATGTATTTGCATAATCAAGAATATCAATAACGCCAATGCCAAACATATTAGCGTTTGTATTACCAGGAAAACCACCAATTTCAATTGCATTAGCGTGAGTTTCTGAATAAGCCGTAGACCCTCCACCGTTAAGAGAGTGGCTTCTATAATTACTTGTTGTTGTATCTCCGTTAATTTGTAATTTAGCATAGTCATTAACTGCAGCACGACTTGTCTTTGCTAGATAACGAATCTGTAAATGAGTATAAGTACTAGGAATGGAAGTAAATGTAATTGTTCCACTACTTCCAGTTCCGCTTATGCTTTCAATAGACTCAAATGAAGGAGGCACATAGTAAGCATTACCTACCAGCAGTGAGCCACTTTTAATTTTGTTTTTAATACTGATAACAGCCATTAGATTGGATACCTCACTATAATTATTCCTGAACCGCCATTGTACCCATTTTGTAGGGCTGGACCAGATGAACCCGCATAACCATAAGTACCGCCGCCACCACCTGTGTTGGCAGTTCCTGCACTTCCAGGATTATTAAATGTTGTAGTGTCATAACCGCCACCTGAACCACCACCACCAAGTGCTTGACCGCTTCCAATAGATGAACCACCACCAGCAAAATAATAATTTCCACCAGATAATTGACCAGCAGAAGTAGCCGTACCAATAGCATCTAAAACTAAATAATCTCCATAACCTGTACCACCTGCACCATTGCCACCGCGTCCAGCATTAGGTGCAACATTTGTTGAACCAACGGCAGAAAAACCTCCACCACCAGCACCTTCATTACCTGAACCGTTGTAAGCACCACCATTAGAACCTTGTCCAGATGTTGCAGTGCCGCCTGCAAATGTACCTAAACCGCCACCACCTGCGCCACCGCCTGAACCACCGTTAGCGCCTGAACGTGTGCCACCAGATGATGCGTTAGAGCCACCTCCACCGCCACCATATATTGTTCCTGAAACTGAACCAAAAGATGAGTTACCGCCGTTTGCTCCTGCTCCAGCACCGCCTGCACCACCTGCACCAACAGTGCAAGTGTAGGCTATAGCAGTTAATGATTGTGCAAGTTGCAGTTTATAGCCACCCGCACCACCTCCACCACCAACAGAAAAGTTGTAAACAGGTCCACCACTACCACCACCTGCAATTGTTAAAACATCAGCAGATAAACTTTGCAATGGTGTAAAAGTTCCAGATGAAGTAAAAGTATGATAAGCATATCCATCTAATAAAACAATAGTTCCACCAGTTGCTTTAGGTGCAAATGCAGAATTACCAACAAGGAGACTGCGACTGAACACTCCAGTCTTAAGACTTCTAATAGCCATTGTTACTCCTTAATAAGTAATTGTACCAGAACCATTGAATTGATAAATATGAAACGAACCAGAGGTTGTGTATGTAGGAGAACCTGTTGTGTTTGCTGCTTGAAGTACAGAACGTAGAATAACTACGCCTGAACCACCTGCACCACTTACAGAAGGACCGCCTGGACCAGAGGCTCCGCCTCCACCACCTCCTGTGTTTGCAGTACCAGCCGTTGCAGGACCAAAATTTCCATCATATCCTGCACCGCCGCCGCCAAGACCTCCAGCACTACCGCCAAAAGGATTCTGCTGGTCGTTACCGCCACCGCCACCAGCATAGTAAGTTGCAGTTCCAGTTATAGAACTTTGAACTCCAATTCCACCATTACCAGCAATTGCAGCACTGCTAGAGCCAGAAGCATTGCCACCAACGGCACCTGCTCCACCTCCACCGCTACCAGCAAATCCACCATTTAGGTTTCCTGCTCCACCAGCATATCCTTGGTTTGCAGTTCCTGAACCAGCATCTGGATTACTTCCACCTGCTCCACCAGAACCGCTACCACCAGTAGCATTACCGCCACCACCATTGTTAGCGTCTGTTTTTCCGCCGCCACCAACAGATGTAATTGTTGAAAATACTGAGTTACTTCCTGGAAGACCAGGAGAGGCTCCGCCTCCGCCAACAGTTACTGTATAAGCA
>NZ_JBIIAY010000091.1:0-13009 GCF_044239655.1 Brevundimonas sp. | reverse complement strand
CGGCCAGCTTGCCTTCAAAGACCACCTCGGCCATGCCCGATCCCAGCGCCTCGAACCCTTCGGCATAGGCGCAGTTGAACTTGAGAGATTTGTTGGCGAGCCAGTCCTCGTAAGTGGCCTCCATCTTCTGTTCGAAGGCGGTCAGGCCTTCGTATCCGGCCTCGTGCAGCCTCTTGTTGAACAGGTCGTGCTGCTTGCAGTGCTGGTTTTCCTGCTTGATGAACAAGACCATGTCCTGGTCGAGCGGACTGTCCTTGGCGTCCAGCGCCTTGCGAGCCAACATCATCACCTTGACCAGATGCGGTTCAAGATAGGACGGGATGGTCGAGGACGCGTTCCGCGCCTGGACGTACTCGATATACGGCGACCAGTGGGGCGGGGTCTCGGCATAATCCCATTTGGGATAGCGAACCTTCATCTGCGTCATCTCTCGTCCTTCAGTCTGTGTGGGCGAGCCCAAGGAAGAATTCCCTCACGTCATCGGCAAACCGCTCCGGTTCCTCGAACGCCGCGAAATGGCCGCCGGCCGGAATCTGGGTCAGGCGTTGCAGGTTCCAGTTTCGCGCGATGGCGTCACGCGGTGCCGGCGGAATGAACTCGGCCGGGAACAGGGCCACGCCTGTCGGGACCGTGACCTTGAGGCCGGACAACAGACCCTGGCCCGCCTCGGCCGCCGTGCCGGCGTACATCCAGATGGCCGAGGATACTGCATCGTTGACCAGATAGGTCATCAGGTTGGTGATCAGCTGGTCCTTGGTGAACCGGCTCTCGATATCGCCGTGGGTGTCAGCCCAGCCGTGGAATTTCTCGATCACCCAGGCGGCGAAGGCGACGGGGCTGGCCGACAGGGCCGCGCCGATCGTCTGGGGCTTGGTCATGTGTTCGTACATATAGGCGGACTCGCGCCGCTGGATCGCCTCGTAGGCTGCGCGCCACTCGACCTCGCCGGGCACGGCTTCGGACGCCGGGACCGGCATGGGAATGGCCAGGTTCAGGTGCAGGCCGGCGACGTGATCGGGGGCGTCATGCGCCACCCAGCTCGACACCGAACTGCCGAAATCTCCGCCCTGGAGAAAGAAGCGGTCATAGCCCAAACGATCGACCATCAGGGTGCGCCACATAGCCGAGACCTTGCGTGGTCCGATCGGCCGCGCGGGCCGGGTCGAGAAGCCGAAACCGGGCAGGGAGGGGATGACCAGGTCAAACCCGTCCTCCGCGCGACCGCCGAACTTCTCGGGGAAGGCCAGCCGTTCGGCGGCCTCGTCGAACTCGAAAATCGAGCCGGGCCAGCCGTGGGTCATCAGGATCGGGCCACGACCGCCGGACCCTTTGATGTGCTGGAAGCGGACATCGACATCGTCGATGCGAACGCTGAACTGCGGGAAGCGGTTGAGGTGCGCCTCCCACCTGCGCCAGTCGTAGTGGTTGATCCAGTAGTCGACCAGCTCACGCAGATAGGTGACGTCGACACCGTACTCCCAGCCCGAACCCTCCGGCGCATAGCTGAACGATGCGGCGCGCAGGCCGGCGCGGATCTGATCCAGCCTGGCGTCGGGTACGGCGATGGTAAAGGGGATCGGTCCGTCCATGGCGGCATCATGCCCCTGTGCCCGACGCGTGCGAAAGGTGTCAGCGTCGCAGTCCGACAGTATCGGAAGCGCGATGCCTTGGTCGCCGCCGGATGACGTGGCGGGGCATGGGCCATAGGCTCGACCTCAGTAAAGCCGCGTCACAAGCGGTGTACGAGGAAATATGATGACTCATCCGCTCGAGGCCCAGGCCCTGATGAACGCGGCGCAGGACGCCACGGGCCTGTCCGATTGGGGCGCAGACGTGTTCCGCGAGCCTCTGGATGTGCTGTCGTCGGACCTGATCGAACACGCTGACCTGAACGCCCTCGGCATCGAGCGGGCGAAGCGGCGACTGGTCGACAACCTCAAGGGCCGCCTGGCCCTGACCGAGGATCGCAAGCGCTTCCCCGGCATCGCGGACGAGGTCATCGACAAGCCGATCTTCGTCGCCGGCCTGCCGCGCGCCGGCTCGACCTTCTTCCACAATCTGCTGGCCGCCGATCCGGTGAACCGCTCTCCGCGCATGTGGGAGATCATGTTCCCCTCGCCGCCGCCGCACGAAGCGACCTACACGACCGACCCGCGCATTGAGGAGTGCCGCGATGCGCTGGCGTTCGAGGGTTTCCTGTCGCCCGCCATGCAGGGCATCCATCCCTATGGTGCCGAGCGGCCGGAGGAGTGCAATTTCTTGTGGGAGATGTCGCTGCTGACGGTCAACTATCCCGCCTGGTGGAACGTCCCCAACTACGCCAAGTTGCTGTATTCGGTGGACATGAAGCCGGTCTATCAGGAGCAGAAGCAGGCGCTCCAGCATCTGCAGCACCGCTTCAAGCGTGACCGGTGGGTGCTGAAGACCCCGGCGCACGACTGGTGGATGGCCGATCTGATCGACGTCTTCCCCGATGCAGGCGTGGTGCTGTGCCATCGCGATCCAGCCAAGGTGCTGGCCTCCTTGTCGAACAATCTGGCGGTCAACTACGGCCTGTTTTCGGACGTCACCCCGACCGGTTCCTTCGGGATGCTGGACCGTCAGTCGCAGTCGATGAAGCGAGCGGCCGATGTGCGCGACGCCCATCCAGACCAGTTTTTCGATGCCCACTATCTGCAGGTCCAGGCCGATCCGCTTAAGGAACTGCGCCGCTGCTACGAGAGGTTCGGTATCGCCTTTGACGAGAGCCGCGCTGCCGCCGTTCAGAGCTGGATGGATTTGGATCGCGAAGCTCACGCACGCGGGCCGAAACACGCCTATACGATGGAGGCGTTCGACCTGGACTACGCCGGGATCGACAGCGTGATGGGTGGCTACATCCGCGATTTCAACGTCAGCCTCGAGCGCGCGGCCTGACCGGCAGCATGGCTCGCGACGTCACTTCCATCAGCAATCGAGGCCGACCATGATCAGTCAGACCACACGGGACGAATGGCATGCCCACTGGAAGGTCGTCCTCGGCACCTTCCTGGCCATGGGCCTGGGCTACGGCGGCTGGTCCTTTACCTCCAGCCAGTTCGTTCAACCCTTGCAGGAAGCCTTCGGTTGGGGCCGGGGCCAGATCGCGATCGCCTTCCACGTGGCCGCCTTCGCCGCTCTGGTCGCCCCCCTGTACGGCAGGCTGATCGACCGGGTCGGGGTTCGCCCCGTGCTATGCACCTGCCTGGCCATCGTCGCGGTGGCCTATGTCATGATCGCGCACAGCGTGAACTACACGATGTTCATCGTCGCCTTCCTGGTGCTGGTCTTCGCCGGGATGGGGACGACGGGGATCGCCTTCACCCGGGCCGTCGCCGGCTGGTTCAGCACCACCCGCGGCACCGCCCTGGCGGTGTCGAGGATCGGCTATTCCCTGACGGGCGCCTTCATGCCCATCGCGGTCTACTATGTCATCGCCAACCATGGCTGGCGCGCGGGCTTCTATCTGCTGGCGGCGGTCGCGGTTCTGGTGGCACTGCCGGTCAGCTGGCTGCTGGTCAAGGATCGTCGCGATGCGGTCGAGCTGAACGCCAAGGGGCAGCCGGTTTCCATCTTCAATCCCGCCCTCTGGGGCAGTCTGGTCCGCGACAAGCGGGTTCTGCTGGTCTGTCTGGCCGCCGCGCTTACCTATGGACCCTGTGTCGGGATTCTCAGCCAGCTCCAGCCCCTGCTGACGGACAAGGGCCTGTCGCCGGGCATGGCGGCCCAGTACAGCGCCCTGCTGGCGATCTCGGTCGTGGCCGGCACATTGACGACGGGCATTCTGGTCGATCGCATCTGGGCCCCGGCCGTCGGCTGCGCCTTCACCCTGCTTCCGATCCTGGGGATCGCTTTGCTGATGCCTTCGGTACCGGGCCCGCTGCTGATCGGGGCGGGACTGGTTCTGATCGGTCTGGCGCAGGGGGCCGAGATCGACGTCATCGCCTATATCATCGCCAAATACTTCGGCATGAAGTCGTTCGGGGCGATCTATGGATTGTCGACCCTGTTCATCGGCCTGGCGGCGGCGCTGGGCAGCGTGGCGTTCGGCTTCGTCTACGACGTCTTCCAGTCCTACAACGTCGCCCTGATCGGGGCCGGCGGCCTGTTTCTGATCGCGGCGCTCAGCTACCTGCTGCTGGGTCGCTACCCGGCCGAACCCGGGGTCAAGGGCCGGCTCGACGTTCAGTAGTCGGCAGACCGACGGAACTGGGCGGGCGTCATGCCCGTCTGTCTTCGGAACAGGGCCTTGAAGAAGGCGGGATCGGAATAGCCGACCAGATAGCCGACCCGTTCGATCTTGCGGTCAGACCGTGCCAGCATCCGCTTGGCCGCCTCGATCCGAAGGCCTTGCAGGTATTCGACGGGCGTCATGCCCAGGCTGGCCGAGAACCGCCGCGACAGGGTGCGGGGGTGGACGGCCATGGCCACCGACAGATCGGCCATGGACGGCTTCTGGGCAAAGCGCAGCTGCAGCCAGTGGGCTGCGCGGCTGACCAGCTCATCGGGTCTGAGCAGGGTCGGAGCGTAAGCGTTGGCGGGGTCCGGCCCGTCCGGATAGCGGTCGACGCCCGTGATCCTCTCGACCCAGGTGGCCACATCCGGTGACATGATCCGTTCCAGGATGCGGATGGCGAGAGCAGGCTCGGCGGCGTGGGAGCCGGCCAGAAGGATATCCTCGCGCGCCTCGATCTTGCGGTCGGTGTCGAGAGTCAGGCCGGGAAACCGTCGCGCCATCGCCTTTTCCAGCCACCAGGCGACGGGCACGGTCGCGTTCGTCAACAGGTCCGCCAGGCCCAGGACGGCGACGCCGGTCCCGCTGCCCGCGATCAGGACACCGTCCGCGTGGGCGTTTCGGAGCCAGTCGGCGATGCCTGCAAGGGATTTGAGCCGGGCGGTCAGCGTCTCCGGGCGGCCGATCGCGAAGGGCGCGACATAGATCAGCCGGGGCGTCAGTTCGTGAGCGGATCTTAGGCCTTCATCGACGGCCAGCATCCGCCCGCTTTCGGCGGCCACCGGCTCACCGGACAACGAGACCAGGCGGACGTCGATGGTGACCGGCAGTTCCTCGCGCGTCGCATACTGCTGGGCGGTATAGCGGTTGGCCAGGCTGAGGGCGTCGATCAGCTCGAAGACCGCGTTGGTCAGGACACCGTCCGTAACCACTATCGCGACCTGGGGCATTCCTCGACCTTCCGACCTGTCCGGATCGACATGCAGTAGGTCCGGATCACCACTCCACAGTCGGCCGGTTCAGGGTCACCGTCAAAGAAAAACGGGAGCCAGGAAATGTCAGTCAGATCGGAGCTGGTGGACGAAGTCGTCCACGAAGATGTTTTCGACCGGAGCTATCCGGATCTGGAGGCGCGTCAGCTCGAGGCGGCACGTGAACTGGTCGCAGAGCGGCTGGAACAGATCCCGGTGCTGCGCCGACGGGCCGCCGAAAGCGGGGTCAGCGAGATCAGGTCGTTCGACGATCTGGTGCCCCTGCTTTTCGCCCACACCTCCTACAAATCCTACCCGGCCAGTTTCGTGGAGCAGGGCAAATGGGACCGGCTGCTGCAGTGGATGCAGACCCTGTCGACGGCCCGGGTCACCGACGTGGACGTCGAGGGCGTCAGGGATGTCGATGACTGGATGGATCGGTTGCGGGACGCGGGCCACATGGTGCTGGCCACGAGCGGATCCAGTGGGAAGGTCTCGTTCCTGAACCACACGCGCGGCGATTCAGAGAACAAGACCCGGCACTACCGGCGGATGTCGGGCTGGCCCTACATCAAGGCCGACAACAGCCGCGCCTGTTTCATGACCAGCCCCTCCAAAGGGCCGAATAGCGCGATCGAGGCGGCGCACAATACGGCCAAGGTCTGGGCCCGGCCCGGTGAGGCCCATTTCCTGACCGACGAGCCGCTGAAGCTGGCCGACATCAGCGCCTCGGCCGCCCTTAACGCCCGCATGGCCGACGGCACGGCAACGCCGGCGGAGATTTCGGCCGCCCAGGCTGTGGCCCGGGCGCGAGGCGAGCGGATGACGGCGGCCATGGACGATTTCGTCGACAAGCTGCTGGCGCATAGGCATGAGCCGATCGTGGTCTCGGGACTGTGGGCCCAGCATATGGGGATCATCGATCGGGCCCATGCGCGGGGCGTCCCCGACGGCGATTTCCATCCGCAGTCGATGGTCAGCGCGGGCGGCGGGCTGAAGGGGGTCACCCTGCCGGACGACTACAAGGAGCGGGTCGATCGGTTCTACGGGAAGGTGGTTCGCAACAACGCCTATGGCATGACGGAACTGGCCCAGACCTGTCCGAAATGCCAGTGCGGTCGGTATCACCGGCCGCCGGGCCTGATCTGGTTGCTGCTCGACCCGGACGGGGAGACGCTGCTGACTGCCGAGGATGGCGAGGACGGCGTGGTCACTGGCCGGTTCGCCTTCCTCGATCTGCTGTACGAGGGCCGCTGGGGCGGGCTGATCAGCGGCGACAAGGTCACCGTGGACTTCAAGAACTGCCCGTGCGGACGCGCTGGGCCGACGATCCTGGACACCATTACCCGCTTCAGCCAGCCGGGCGAGAGCGACCACATCGGCTGTGCCGGCACCATCGACGCCTATATCCGTGGAGCCGTGGCCCAATGACCCCCGAAGCCATCACGGCCGATCCCGCCGTGGACGCACCCATGCGCGTCCGTCATGTCGTCAAGGGCCAGGTCATTGAGGGGGACGGCCCCGAGTACGGCAGGGACCCCAACCGCTTCACCACCCCACCGCTGGATGTCAGCGCCCTGGTCTGGCCGCGCCCCGCGCCGTCGCCCGCTGCGGATGTGCCGGTCGACGAGATCATCGACCTGCTGGTCGAGGCCGGAGAGGTTCTGAAACGGGATCGGTCCGGGGCCCTGGCCGAGGCCATGGAACGCAGCGTCGCGGCGGGCTTCTATCCCCGTGACCTGGTCGAACGGTCGTTCGCCTATCTGGGCCATATGTTCAACCGCGCCTCGATGGAGTTCATGATCGAGCAGGAGATCGGCGGAAAGGACTTGCTGGACGGCTGGCGCGAAGTTGCGACGCCGTCGGGGCGGCCGGCGAAGGTGCGGGCGTTTCCGTGCAGGCTGCTGCATGTCATTGCGGGGAACTCGCCGGGCGTGGCGGCAAACACCGTCATTCGCGGGGCCCTGACCAAGGGGGTGCATCTGCTGAAGCTGCCGTCCAACGAGTTGTTCAGCGCCCCGGCGATCATCGCGGCGCTGTCCGAGGCAGCACCGGGCCATCCGGTCGCGAAATCCTTCTCGGCCGCCTACTGGCGCGGCGGGGACGAGGCGGTCGAGAGCATGCTGTTCCGGCCCCAGTATTTCGACAAGATCGTCGCCTGGGGTGGCGAGAGCACGATCAAGGGCGCACTGAAATACGTCGGGCCAGGCCTCGAACTGGTCGCCTTCGATCCCAAGACCTCGATCTCGATGATCGGCCGTGAGGTCTTCGCCTCGGACGAGGCGCTCGAGGCGGCGGCGGAAGCCGGGGCCCACGACGCGACCCTGATGAACCAGCAGGCCTGCACCTCCAGCCGGTATCAGTTCATCGAGGGCTCCATCGCCGACATCGACCGCTATTGCGCGCGGTTGCAGGCGAAGCTGGGGGAGGGGCGTCGGTCGTCCTCGGCCGAACCGCGTCCGATCCCGCGCAACATCCGCGACGAGGTCGAGGGCCTGCGGGACATGGAGGAGTTCTACCGGGTCTGGGGCGGCTACGAGGGCCGCGGCCTGGTGGTGCGGTCGGAGGAGGCCGTGGACTTCTATCCCGAGGGCAAGGTGGTCAATGTGGTCGCGGTCGAGCGGCTGGAGGATGCGATCCGGCACGTCAATGTCGCGACCCAGACGGTCGGGGTCTATCCGGCCGAACGCAAGGCGACGCTGCGCAATGCCCTCGCGTCGGCCGGGGCCCAGAGGATCGTGACCCTGGGCGCCGTCTCGCCCGAGGTCGGCCTGCCCCACGACGGCTTCTATCCGCTCCACCGCTTCGTCCGGTGGGTCAACGACGAGGGCTGACGCGCAAGTCGACGTCGCTCCAGAACCAGAAGGTAGACCCATGAAGATCACCCCTCTCGAGCCCTTCGGTGCCGATGTGGAAGACATCGATACCCGGGCCGTGTCGGTGGAAGACCAGCACGCCCTGGTCGAGGCCTTGGCTGAACACCACGTGCTGCGCATTCGCGGCCAGACACTGGACAAGGCCGAGTATGCCCGGTTCGGTCGGACGTTCGGCGATCCGATCGACTTCTTCTTCACCAAGGACCTGGATCCCGAGTTTCCGGCCCTGATCACCATCTCCAACTCGCCCGATCTCGATCCGGGCCGGCGGGACGGGGCCTCGTTCTGGCATACGGACGGATCGTACGAATATATGCCTGCGACTTCGACCATGCTCTATGCCGTGGAAGCCCCGGACCATGGGGGCGAAACCCGGTTCACCGACCTAACGGCTGCCTATGAGGCCCTGCCTGATGCGATGCGGATGCAAATCGAGGGGCTCAAGGCCCGGCATATGCTGGTTGGTGGCAAGCGGGAGGCGGACGAGACGCCGATCAAGCTCGACCCTGACGAGGCCGGTCGCGACGGGGGTGTCCGGGCAAAGAAGCGGGCCTCGGAGCGGCCCGTACATCCCCTGGTCATCACCCACCCGATCAGCGGCCGGCGCAACCTGTATGGTGTGGCGGGAACGCCCTACGGGATCCAGGGGATGGAGCCGGAGGAGGGTGAGCGCCTGCTGGCCGAGATCAAGGCCCATGCGGTCGCGCCCCGGTTCAACACCGAGGTCAAGGCCGAAGCCGGAGACATTCTGATCTGGGATAATCTGGCCACCCTGCACCGGGCGACGCCGATCGAATATTCGGCCGAGGACGGCAAGCGGCGTCGGCTGCTGCGGATCAGCACCCAGGGTCTTCCGCCCTCACACGCCGACCGGGTCCCGCTGTTCAAGGCACCGGAAGGTCATGTGTCGATCAAGCTGGCCTGACAGCACCCACCCGAGCCCGCCGACGCCATGTTCTCTATCCAGGACGCGCTTGAAGCCAAGCTGAGGCTCAGCGTCCTCGCGTCATCGATCCTGGAGGGCGCACATATCGTCCGCACCGACGTCAATCTGCTAGGGCTTGGCGAGGCGGGTAGGGTGCTCCGCGCCCACGCCGCCGATTTCCAAGCCCTGGCCCTCGCGATCGAGGTCCTCGAACGCGGAACCGTGCGAGTCACCGCTCGAATGTCACCAACTCGGCCAAGGTCACGCGTCGTGCCCGTCTCGGTCGAGAGCACGACCTCCGGTGCCCTCAAGGGCGCAGCATGGGGCGTGTTCCTGGCGGGCCCGGTGGGGGCGGCGGTGGGATCCATGGTCGGGGGCGGCATGAAGGTCGCCTTCGAGCTTCACACGCTGGAGGGCGAGGTCCTCAAATGCATCGCCGGCAAGGACGCCTATCTAGACATCAAGAAGCAGGTCGAGACCAAGCCGGCCCAACCGCCAAAACCCAAAAAGGCCCGATCCGAACGGACCGGGCCTCGCAAGGTCGGGATTCTCCTAGGGGCTGGCATTTTCATGCTGCCAGTCGTGTTTTCATGGTTCGTCCTGCGGCAGGGCCACACGTCAAGGGCCAGGGCCATTGTGGCCGCCTGGACGGCGCTGTGGATTGTGGGCCTCTGCATGATCCCTACTGCGCCGGACGATGCGACGACGATGTCGCTCGTGGTCGCCGAAGGTTAGGCGGCGCGACTGTGGTCCCGCCGAGGATCAACCAGGCGCCGTCCACCCAGGCCGACCATCCAGATGAGGAACTGACTGAGGCTGTCGACCTGGTCGTCGTGACGGGCGTTCGGGAAACCCATCATCTCCTTTTGGAGACCGGGTAGCCAAGGGGCCTCGCGGGGTAACTTGGCCCAGCCCGAGTAGAGAGGCTCCGACGCCATCGCGTACCGCTCGGCCTTGCCGACACGCGGACGAATCTTCTGGCGTTGGCAGTAGGTTGCGTGGTGCTGGGGGTCGCTCTGGCAACGCATGTCCTGGCTCAGCATGTCCAGAATTGCCGGGCCGACGCTGGCCTCTTCCACCAGGACTACATCCGCCCGCCAGCGTTTGCGCTCGTACCGGACGCGCGCCAGGAGGTCGGCGTAGGCCAGTTTAACCTGAACGAGGTCGAGCAGCCTCCAGAAGTTGCTGTCATAGCCCCAGACGGTGCCCACGGAGTAGTCGGCGTTCGGCGCGACCGAGTCGGCGCAATCCCAACTGATCACGACCCGACTGAGCTTGCGCCGGCCCTCGTCGACCAGGAAGTCGATCGGGTCCTCGTCGTAGAACTGGATGCGGTCCCATCGGATGACATCGCCGTCGGTCGGGATGGGGTTTTGTTGGTACTGGGTCTCGAACACGCGGGGACCTAACTCGAGGCGAAGGCGCTCCAGGACGTCCATTGGTTCGCGTTCGGGGTTCAGCACGTCTCCGATGCGCCGAACCTTGGTCCTTCCGTGGGTCAAGGGGATTATCTCGTCGCGCAGGGCGATGGCCGGCAGATCCAGGTGCCGGTAGCCACCCTTGGCGATCAAGTGGGCCGGGATGTCGTCCTCGTGCAGACGTTGAGCGATGGAGATGACGGCACCCGATGCCTTGTTGTTCATTCGCGTAAACAGGGTCCCATCGACATATTGGCGAGCCTTCTCGCGTGCTTCAGGGAAGGAGGCGTCGGCGGCCTTCATCAGGTCGTCGATGATGATCAGGTCCGCGCCGTAACCGGTGATGGATCCTAGTCCAACGGCTCGCCGCCCACCGCCTTGGCGCGTGAACATCCGGTCCTCGGTGTCCTTGACAATGGACGAGGCCATCACGGGGAAGATGGCTCGGTACAGCTCGGATTGGATGACCTTGCGAAAGTCCCGCGACAGCTCGGACGCCAAGTCCTGGGCATAGCTGGCGCAGATGATCTTCATCGCGGGGTTTCGCCCAAGCATCCATGCGGTGAAGGCCACTGTCGTGGCGATCGACTTCAGGTGCCGGGGCGGGACAGTTATCTGCAGCCTCTTGTTGGAGCCGTCGGCGACCTCGTTCAGGGCCTGGACCATGGCCGAGACATACCAACCCTTGACTAATGGGACGCCTGGATTGAGCAGGGCGAAGGTCAGCTCCAGGAAGGCCCCGAAGTCATGACGGGCCCCGGCGAGCAGAAGCTCGCCGGGGGAGAGGGCGCGACGCGTCATTGGCCGTCCTCCGGTTGGTGGTCACGGACGATGCTGGCCAGTATTTCGGAGAACTGGTCGCCGGTTAGTTCGGTCTTCTCCGCTGGGGCCATATTGCCTTCAGCTGTATCGGGCGGCGTGGCGGCCTGCGCGTTGAGCTTCATGAGCGCCGAGAATGAGCGAAGATCGCCCTTGGCGGCCTTGTCCACCTGTTGCCGAACAGCGAGCTCCGCCTTCGTGGGCTTGACCGGCCGGCCATTAATCACGACCGACACCCGGCTTTGAAGTTCGTCGCTCAGGATCGTTTGCAGGTTATGGGACCCACGCGGCCGACCCTTGGGGTTCCCGGATTTGCCAGACTTGAACTGGGTCGCGACGGGCGGTCGGCAGTAGCCGACCTCGTATTCATTGTATGCTTTGGACATGACGGGGCTCCGTTAGGCGGCCAGACGCGTGCGAACGCGCACGCGAGGCTCGGGAAGGGTGATGATCTGGGCGGTGTGGATGTCGGTCGGCGCGGCGGTCGGGGCCGGCGTCAAGGCGCGTTCGGCCTGGACCTCGCGGTAAGTCTGGCCGGTCGAGGCCAGCCGGGCTTCGCGTCCGGTGAACTCTTGCCAGCGAACCACCCCGACATCGACGTAGCGAGGGTCGAGTTCGGTGGCGAAGCCCCGGCGACCGACGCTCTCGGCGGCGATGATGGTGGTGCCACTTCCGCTGAACAGGTCCAGGACGGCGTCGCCCTTTTCCGTGCTATCCAGGATGGCGTCGCGGACAAGCCCAAGCGGCTTGACCGTCGGGTGCATCTCCCGGGCCTTGGCCTTGGCGGCCCCGAAGCCGTTGACGCCCTCATAGGTCCAGACGTTGGAGCGGTCGCGGCCGTGTTTGCCCAACT
The DNA here is from genome assembly GCF_044239655.1 of Brevundimonas sp. Taxonomy (GTDB): domain Bacteria; phylum Pseudomonadota; class Alphaproteobacteria; order Caulobacterales; family Caulobacteraceae; genus Brevundimonas. The sequence goes on along the minus strand of NZ_JBIIAY010000091.1, from coordinate 895 downwards.
CGCCCCGGTTCAGATGCGACGCGCCGGGCTTGCGGAACAGGAAGATAAGCTCGTGCCGGGAGCGATAGAAACTGCCCATGCCGCCGGCCTTCTTGTCCCAAACCAAAAGGTTCAGGCGTTCCAGACTCGTGGCCTTGGCAGCGGCGAGGGTGTGCTCCATATGCCTGTGGTCCATGCAGTAGTAGATCAGGCCCCCGTCGATCAGGTTCTCCTTGGCTCTCGCCATGACCTTGGTCGAGAATTCGGTGAACTCGTCGTCGGACATCTCGCCTGAGGCCATGACGAACTCGCCGTGATGGCCACCGCTGGTCACATGGCCGGCCACGGCCACATTGTAGGGAGGATCGGTGAAGACGACCCGCGCCGGCTTGCCAGCGAGAAGGACTTGGAAGCTCTCGGCCACGGTGGCGTCCGCGCACAGCAGGCGGCTGTCGCCCAGATGCCAGAGATCACCGACCCGGCTCACCACCTTATCGGCGAGGGCTGGAATGGCGTCGCCTTTGCGATCAGCGCCGTCGCCGCCGAAGATGATGGCGTCGATTTTGGCCGACGAGAAGCCGGTCAGCTCCAAGCTGAAGCCGAGGTCCATCCCCGACAGCTCGGTTAGCTCGATGCGGAGCGTTTCCTGGTCCCAGCCGGCGAGTTGACCAAGCTGGTTCTCGGTGATGGCCAAGGTCCGCTTTTCGGCTTCAGTGAGATGGGTCACCCGGATGCAGGGGACTTCCGTCATGCCAAGCAAACGAGCGGCCGCGACGCGGCCCTTGCCGCAGATGATGTTGTTGTCCTCGTCGATGAGAACAGGATTGATGAAGCCGAACTGGCTGATGCTGGCGGCCATCAACTCGAGGACGCTTTTCTTGCGAATTCGGAGTTGGCGGCTGCCCAGCCGGAGCTC
>NZ_JBIIAY010000010.1:0-42502 GCF_044239655.1 Brevundimonas sp. | reverse complement strand
GAAAAAGCGGGGGTTCAGTTTCTGCGGGCCGGTGATCGTCTATGCGTTCATGCAGGCGACCGGCATGGTCAACGATCACGTCCCGTCCTGCTTTCGCTGTGACGAGGTTCGTGCGATGGGCGCACCATGACGGCCCCGAAGACTCCGACACCCCGAAAGGCGAAGCCGCCTGCGCGACCATTTCCGACGATGGCGCTCGAAACCCTGCTGGCCCGGTCGGCGGGCGGGCTGGTCTGTGGGGTGGACGAGGCCGGTCGGGGGCCGTGGGCCGGGCCGCTGTCGGCGGCGGCGGTGATTCTGAACCCCGAGGACGTGCCCCCGGGCATCGACGATTCCAAGGCCCTGACCCACGCCAAACGAGAGACGCTGGAGGTCGAGATCAAGGCCCGCGCCGTCGCCTGGGCCGTAGGGTTTGCCTCGGTCGAGGAGATCGCGGAGCTGAACATCCTGCACGCCACGGGCCTGGCCATGTGCCGGGCGGTCGAGGGGCTCGGCGTCCCGGTCGCGGCGGCCCTGGTGGACGGCAACTACCGGTTCAAACTGCCGTGCGAGGTCCAGACCGTGATCGGCGGCGACGGCCTGTCCTTGTCGATCGCGGCGGCCTCGATCCTGGCCAAGACGGCGCGCGACCGGCTGATGGTCGAGCTGGATGCGACCTATCCCGGCTACGGCTTCGCCAGCCACAAGGGATACAATGCGCCGATCCATCAGGCGGCGCTGAAGGCCATGGGCCCCTGCCCGGCCCACCGGGGTGCCTGGGCTCCGATCCGGGCCTTGCTCGAGGCCGACCGGGCCGATGCTTCGGCCTGAGCGACGGATCAGGTTTCCGGCCGGATCCACACCGCAGCGGGCTGTCCCGCCATGGCCGGCGGCGGCGTCAGCGTCGTCGTCCCGGATGCCAGGGCTACCTCGACCGGAGCGACGTCCTCACCGGTCCAGACGGCTCTCACCGCGCCCCCGAGCGGTTGCGAGAGGGTGACGACGCCACCGTCCAGGCTGTAGGTCAACGACGCCCCGCCTGCCGTGCCGAGGCTCCATGCCTTTGCGGTGTCAGCGACCGGGCCTGATCCTGACCGCATCGTCCCGCGAACAGCGGCCGGGACGATCTGCTCCACGGCACGGCTAAGGCCCGGCCAGACATCCTCGGCCCCGACGACCACAAGGCCGCCGCGCCGGTCGCGGTACTCGCGATACAGCCGATAGCGCATCTCGGGCGTCGATCGCCAAAGCGCCTGACGCGCGGCACCGACATCCGCCTCGGCCACCCCGACGAGGTCTTCGGGCCTTGCCATGGCGTCCACCTGCTCGCGCGGTGCCTTGTTGATCCCGCCGACGACGGCGAACAGGCTGCCGTCGGGGCGATAGGCCCAGTGATGGATCTCGATCCCGTCGACGATGCGCGACCGGACAGGATCATCAAGGACGGCGTCGACCTGATCCTTCGGCGCTTCCAGCACGACGTGAAGCGCCGTTCCGGTCTCGGTCTCCCACGCGGCGATGGTGTCCAGCCAGAACCGGGTGAACGCGAGCGGCCCCGTGTATTCGGGGTCCAGACCGATGACGACGTTGGGGCGACCCTTCAGCACGTCCAGGGTGTGGCGGATGTAGAGGCGGTGCAGGTCGCGGCGCACGGGGTCGGACACGTCCCAGAATGCGTTGGCGGCCGGGACCTCCATCGGCATGCCGGTCGCCTGGATCGCGTTCATCGGCCGCCACGGAAAGTCGACATAGTGCGACCGGCTCTCCAGCAGCCAGTGCTGCATATACATCTGGTGATACAGGACCACGCCCCGCTGTTCCGCCAGGTCGGCGAAGGTCCGGATGCGGTCGAAGAACCAGGGATTGAAGCGGGTCAGGTCGTACCGGCTGAGCCCGTCCCAGGCCCGGCCCGTCCCGCTGCGGGCCCAGGGAAGCTCCATGAACGGGCCCCAGACCTCTCCGTCCTTCTGGTCCGGCGAGCCGTAGAAGTCATGATCGACGCGCCGCCGATCGTACCAGAGACCATAGTTGTGGGCGACGACGTCGCCGGTGTTCAGACCGGCCGCAAGGGCCGGCAGGTCGTCGGTCAGGCCGACCCCCTCCAGCCCCGGAGCGAACCGGGTCAGGGCGGGGCCGAAGGCAGGGGCAAGCGCCGGCACCATCTGGGCCTGGAAGAAGGAGAAGCCGAGGACGCGGCGCCAGGCCGGCACGCCGTCGATCGTGAACTGGCCATCGACGATGGTGAGCGGGTGACTCTCGGGGGTCGGGTGGGCCGTGCGGGCATAGGTCGCGACCTCGGCCTCGGTCAGGAGCCGGGTATTCGCGGGTGCCGGGGGCAAGGCGACGGGCGCGAGCGCGGCCAGGGCTTCGGTCCCCAGCCGGGCCTCCAGCTGGGCGCGATACAGGCTGGGCGGCTGTTGCGGGGTGGCGCGGTAGAAGTCGCGGCCGGGCTGGACGCGCGGATCCTCGATCACGCCGTCACCCGAGACCTCGCCGCGACAGCCGACGGCGGCGTTGAGAGCGCCCGGCGGGCTGCGGACCTCGACCTCGGTCGCCTCGCAGTTCCACAACAGGGCGTTAGACGCAGACCAGCCCGCGCCCTGGGCATCGCGACCCCGGTGGGTAAGGTTGAGCCCGCCGCCGCGCACCTTGACCCCGTCAAACAGGGCACCCGAGGCCCAGCTTTCGAGCGGGCCGGAATCGCCGTGGGCGTCGATGGCCGTGCAGTCGAGGAAGACGTTGGGCCCGGCCGCGACGTGCCCAAGGGCGAAGTCGTGGATGCCGTCGCGGCTGTCGCAGCGAACGAAAAGCGCCTGTTGCCCGGCGGTGTAGAATACGCGGCGACGCAGGCCGCCGAGTTCGGACACTGGGCGGGAGGCCGAGACGTCCTGGACCGTCACCCGGCGGCTGGTCGCGCCGAGATCGACGACGTAGCTTGCAAAGCCCTCTGCCGCGACATTGCGGATCCAGACGTCCTCGGCGCGGTCCACGGCGATGGCGAACCAGCTGTGGTCCTCGTCCAGCGGGCGGGCGGGATCTGAGGCGGAGATCAATTTCAGCCCCTCGATCCCGACCTCGTTCAGGCGTTCGACGGACGCACCCTTGCGCAGCACGCCACCGCCCCAGACCGTCTCGATGGCCGTGGTCAGGGGGGCGTCGAGCGTCACCGTCAGGCCGTCGATGGCCATGATCCGGCGATCCCAGACGATGTCGCGAGACCCCGGCTTCCAGTTCAGCCGCCCCTCGGGCCGCCAGCCCTGAAACGCGTCCATGCCCAGGCTGGAGATCCAGTCGGCGGTACTGGGTCGCGTCACGGTGACGGCATCCCCGAGCCGCAGGCCGGCGGTGCTGTCGAGGGTGACGGACAGGCTTCCGACCGGTGCGTCCGCGATGGTGTAGACGACACCCTCGGCCGCCACGGGCTGGCCCGGTGCCGCGATGGCGATCAGGGCGCGGCGGTCATGGCCGGTCGCGACCAGCACGGTGCCGCCCTCGCCCGCGCCGGCCCCGCGCAGCACGACGCCGCCTGTCCCGAAGCGGAGCTGGCCGTTGATCTCGAAGTCCCCGGAGGCCAGTTGGACCACGCCTCTGTGGCCTGCGGAATCAGCCGGCGACTGCTCGACGATTCGGATCGCGGCCATGATCCGGTCGGTGTCGTCGCCGGGGCCCGGCTCGACGATCAGGGTCGCGGGCCGCACCGGCGGGGCCACGCCGCCGCCCCGATATCCGGCATGCGAAAAGTCGATCTGAGGCGCGCGCCAACCGGCCAGAATCCCGCTCTCGGCGGCTTGCGCGCCCCCCGCCAGCACGGTCGCCAGACCCGCGATGATCGCCACAAAACTCAGACGCATCTAGCTTTCCCAACCCCGGTCATGTTTACTCGCTCCATCCGCCGGGCTCGCCCGCGCCTAGAGACCGCCGCAGAGTGGTCAGAGGAAATCCAGTGATCCCGATGCCCAGTACCGCAGTGTCAGACCAGTTTCGCACCAAAATGACACCGCTTACCAGACGTTCGTCGCTCTCCCTTTTTCTGGGGGGCGTGGCCATGTCGGCGGTGTCCTCGGGACGTGCCTTTGCGCAGACAAATGAGGAGGCTGCGCCGCTGGGACGCGAGTGGTCCCACATGAAATGGTCGCGCGGGATCGAGAACCAGAGGAAGGCCGATCTGGGGAACGGAACCTTCCTGAACCCCATCCTGGCCGGCGATCACCCCGACCCGTCGATCCTGAAGGACGGCGACGACTACTACATGACCTTCTCGTCGTTCGAGTCGGTGCCGGGCATCCACATCTGGCACTCGAAGGACCTCGTGAACTGGCAGCCGGTCGTGGCGGCCCTGACGAAGAACATCGGCTCGGTCTGGGCACCGGAGCTGTGCAAGCATGACGGGCGCTATTTCGTCTACATCCCCGCCCGATTCCCCGACTATCGCTCCAGCTATGTGATCTGGGCCGACCGGATCGAGGGGCCGTGGTCGGAGCCGGTCGATCTGAAACTGCCCGCCCACATCGATCCGGGCCATATCGTCGGCGAGGACGGCAAACGCTACCTGTTCCTGTCAGGTGGCGACATGGTCGAACTGACCGACGACGGCATGGCCACGGTCGGCGAGATCAAGCACATCTATGACCCTTGGCACTATCCGGAGAACTGGATCGTCGAGAGCTTCTCGCCCGAAGGCCCCAAGGTCATGCGGCACGGCGAATATTTCTACATGATCACCGCCGTGGGCGGCACCTCGGGCCCGCCCACCGGCCATATGGTCATCGTGGCGCGTTCGAAATCGATCCATGGTCCGTGGGAGGACGACCCCGCCAACCCGATCGTGCGCACCGCTTCGGGAGCCGAGAAGTGGTGGTCGCGCGGCCATGCGACCCTGGTCGAGGGCCCGGCCGGTGACTGGTGGATGGTCTATCACGGCTATGAAAACGCCTACTGGACCCTGGGGCGGCAGGCCCTGCTGGATCCTATCGAATGGACCGAGGACGGCTGGTTCCGGGCCAAGGGCGGCGACCTTGCCACGCCGCTGCCCAAGCCTGCGGGCGGCGAGGCCGTGCCGCACGGGATGGCGCTGTCGGACGACTTCTCGACCGACAAGTTCGGCCTGCAATGGAGCTTCTACGCCCCCGAAGGCGACGAGAAATCCCGGCTGCGTCGCGAGAACGGCGTCCTTCACATGCGGGCCAAGGGCACGGCACCGTCGTCGTGTTCGCCCTTGACCTTCGTGCAGGGGGACCAGGCCTATGAGATCACCTGCGAGATCGAGGTCGATCCGGGCGTCACGGCCGGGCTGATCATGTTCTATGACCGCGAACTCTATGCCGGCGTCGGCTTCGACAAGGACCGGTTCGTGACACACCAGTACGGCATCGAGCGCGGCCGCCCGGTCAATCCGTTCGGTACGAAGATGCATCTGCGGATGACCAACGCCTACAATGTGCTGTTCTTCGACAGCAGCGCGGACGGGGTGACCTGGCGGCGGTTCGACCGGCATATGGAGGTGTCCGGCTATAACCAGAACGTCAGGAACGGCTTCATGATGCTGAGGCCCGGAATCTATTCGGCCGGGAACGGCGAGGCGCGGTTCAGGAACTTCACCTTCAGGGCGCTCTGAGATGCTGAACCGTCGCACCTGGCTGCTGTCCGCCGCCGCCCTGCCCCTGCTGCCCGGCACATCGGCGTTCGCCGCCGAGGCGACGCCGGAAACGGTCAAGGCCGCGATGGCGAAGGCGACCCGCTTCATGACCGACAAGGTGGCGGTCGGGGGCGGCTATGTCTGGTCCTACCTGGCCGATTTCTCGCGGCGGTGGGGTGAGATGGAGGCGTTTCCGTCGATGATCTGGACCCAGGCGCCGGGCACGCCCGAGATGGGCCAGACCTTCCTCGACGCCTGGCACGCCACCGGCGACGATATGTACTATGCGGCGGCCGAGAGTACGGCGGCCGCCCTGATCGCCGGCCAGCATCCGTCCGGCGGCTGGAACTACATCATCGACACGGCGGGCGAGGCCTCCCTCAAGCGATGGTACGAGACGATTGGCAAGAACGGATGGCGGCTGGAGGAATTCCAGCACTACTATGGCAACGCCACCTTCGACGATCACGCGACGGTCGAATGCGGGCGGTTCCTGCTTCGCCTGCACCTCGAAAAGGGCGATCCGAAATACCGTGCCGCGACCGACAAGGCCGTCGATTTCATCCTCGAGAGCCAGTATCCGAACGGCGGTTGGCCCCAGCGTTACCCGCGCATGGGTGCCTTCTCGAACCACGGCCGTCCCGATTATACCGGCTTCATCACCCTGAACGACGAGGTCGCCGAGGAGAACATCAGCTTCTTGTTGCTGGTGCTCCAGCAGCTGAAGGACGAGCGGGTGCGGGCGCCCGTGGTCAAGGCGATGGAACTGATCATCGCCCTGCAACAGCCGGCGCCGACGCCAGGCTGGGCCATGCAGTACACGCTCGACCTGAAGCCCTCGGGGGCCCGGACCTATGAGCCGGCGGCGATCACGCCGCACGGCACGGCGGCGGCGATCGGCCAGCTGCTCGACTACTATGGCCAGACCGGCGAGCGGAAATATCTGGCGCGCATCCCCGAAGCCATCGACTGGCTGGCCAGTGTCGAGATTCCCGCAGATCAGCGGGTCGCCAACGGCCTGAACTTCTATCGCAACTATGAGCCCGGCACCGGCCGGTTGATCGGGACGCACCGGCGGGGTTCGAACGTGCAGAACGGCGAATACTGGTCGGATTTCGACACGAGTGACACCCGTGCCGAGAAACGGGTCGACGTGGCGGCCCTGCGCGCACGGTTCGAGCGGACGGCCTCTCTGTCCACCGACGAAGCCACGCTGGCATCCGTGCTCATGGGCCGTGGACCGTCCCTACTGCCCCGCTATGTGGTCACGCGCGCGGTCGGCGGGTCGGACTTGAACATCACGGCGGCCCGGACCCAGGCGGCCAACGATGCGGCGGTGCTGATCGGGGAGTTGAACACCGAGGGCTACTGGCCGCTGGAACTGCGCACCACCAGCCATCCCTACCGGGGGGACGGCCCGCCCGCGCCGCCGCCCGGCTTCGTCGATCGTGGTCAGGTCGGCGACGAATGGGATACCTCACCGTTCACCGAAGCGACCGGACCGATCGGGATATCAACGGGACTTTACATCAACAACATGAGCCGGTTGATCGGATATCTTGAGGCGCACAAATAGGACGCCCCCGGCCGGACGACGCGTCGGGTGACATCGTGACGCCTTGATCGAACGCCATCCGGTCTTAGGTTCACGCACACCTTCCAACGACCGGCTCGACATGGCGGACATGAGAGACATCTTCCGGATCTCGGCCCACTATCCGACGTCGGGAGCGCGGCTGGCCGACCTGATCGTCCACCTGACCGGCCTGACCCTGGCCCTGTTCGGGGGCGGCGTGCTGCTGGGGCTGTCGGTGTCGCGCGGCGATGTCGGCCTGATCGCGGCGACCAGCGTCTATGCCGCCGGATTGCTGGCCATGCTGGGCTTCTCGACCGCCTATAATTTCGCAGCGCCGCGCTTTCAGCCGATCATGCGACGCTTGGACCACGCGGGCATCTTTCTGATGATCGCGGGCTCCTACACCCCCTTTACCACCCACACCCTGACCGGGGCCTGGGCCTGGGCGATGACGGGGGCGGTGTGGGGGCTGGCGACGCTGGGGGCCCTGGGCAAGCTGTTCCTGCCGGGCCTCGGCAAGGGCTTCTGGGTCGCCATCTACATCGCGCTGAGCTGGCTGGTGCTGATCGCCTTCCAACCGATGCTGGCGCACGGATCCTGGGTCGCCCTGCTGCTGCTGGGCATCGGTGGGCTGGTCTACACGACCGGCGTCCTCTTCTACGTCCAGAAGCGGCTCAAGTATTTCCGCGCCATCTGGCACGGACACGTGGTCGCCGCCGCCAGCGTCCACTGGGTCGCGGTTCTGGTCGGTGTGGTGCTGGCCGCCAAGGCGTGAGCCTCAAGACGCGCTGAATCAGACTCTCTGGAACTGGCGCTCGAACCGACCCAGGGCCTGTGGCGCAAGACGAACCGTCAGGTGCGTCCGCCCCTCCTCGTCCGTATCCCGTCCCGTGACCCGGCCGTGCTCGTAGAGCCAGGCCAGGGCCTCGCCCTGTGACGGATCGAGGGTCAGTTCGGTCTCGGGGTCGTCGTCGATCAGGCCGGTGATGATCTGGCGCAGCGCCTCGACCCCCTCCCCGGTCCAGGCCGAGACGGCGGCGGCCTTGCCCTCGGCGGACAGCCGTTCGGCCTGGCCCAGCACGGCCTCGCGCAGGTCGGCGTCGAGCAGGTCGGTCTTGTTCCAGACCTCGAGGATGCGGCGGGTCTTGCCCTCGGGGATCTCGATCTGTTTCAGCACCGCCTCGACGTCCTTCGACTGGGCGTCGGAATCGGGGCTGGCGATGTCCCGGACGTGCAGGATCAGGTCGGCCTCGCCCACCTCTTCCAGGGTGGCGCGGAAGCTCTCGACCAGTTCGTGCGGCAGGTCGGAGATGAAGCCGACGGTATCGGCGACGATGGCCGGCCGCCCTTGGGGCAGGCGGATGGTGCGCTGGGTCGTGTCCAAGGTGGCGAACAGCAGGTCCTTGGCCAGGACCTCGGACCCCGTCAGCCGGTTGAACAGGGTCGACTTGCCAGCGTTGGTATAGCCGACCAGGGCGATGGTCGGGAACGGCACCTTCTGGCGCTGTTTCCTGTGCAGGCCACGCGTGCGGCGGACCTCTTCCAGCTCGCCCTTCAGCTTGACGATCCGGTCGGCGATCAGGCGGCGGTCGAGCTCGATCTGGGTCTCGCCGGGGCCGCCGGTCGAGCCGGTGCCGCCGCGTTGGCGCTCCAGGTGGGTCCAGGTGCGGACGAGGCGGGATTTCTCATAGTCGAGCCGGGCCAGTTCGACCTGCAACCGGCCTTCCTTGGTGCGGGCGCGGCGGCCGAAGATTTCGAGGATCAGGCCCGTGCGGTCGATGACCTTGCACTCCCATTCCTTCTCCAGATTGCGCTGCTGGACCGGCGTCAGGTCGTCATCGACGACGACAGCCTCGGCCTCTGCGGCGCGGACGAGGGCGGCCAGTTCCTCGACCTTGCCCGAACCGAACAGGGTGGCGGGCGTGATCTTGCGTATCCGCACGATCTCTTCGGCGCGGACGTCGAGGTCAAGCGCCCGGGCCAGGCCCACGGCCTCTTGCAGCCGTTCCTCAGCGAGGCGCGAGCTTTCGCTGCGGCCGTCCGGATGGATGACGATGGCCCGGATGAGGGGGACGGAATGGTCGATCAGTTTTGAGGTCAAGAAGGCTCGTGGGTTTGGGACGGAGGCAGTGAATAGATGGGCCGCTTCGCCACGCGTTCAAGCTTGTCATCCCGGCCGGAGCGAAGCGAAGAGCCGGGACGGAAAGGCGTTCCCTCATTTCCCCCGGAAGACGCGAAGCGGCTATCCGGGAAAATGCTGAGGGCGGGCAAGTGGTCTCCCGGACAATCGCTGGCGCGATTTCCGGGAGGCCTTCATTTGTGCGTCAGCGTCCCGGCTCTACGCTTCGCTGCGGCCGGGATGACAAGCGCTTTCCTACGGCTTCGAGGACAGTGACCGGCCTCAATCCTCGTCGGCTTCGGGCTCGTAGAGCTGGACCGGGGCCGAGGGCATGATGGTCGAGATGGCGTGCTTGTAGACCAGTTGCGACTGGCCGTCGCGACGCAGCAGCACGCAGAAATTATCGAACCAGGTCACGATGCCCTGGAGCTTGACGCCATTGACCAGGAAGATGGTCAGGGGGGTCTTGGTCTTGCGGACCGAGTTGAGGAAGGTGTCCTGAAGGTTCTGACGCTTGTCTTGCGACATGGCAGGTTTGTCCTGTTCTTGCTTGTTACGCCGCGTCGGGGAGAGCGCGGGTCCGGATCGATTGCCCGGCCCGCCCACCCTAGACGAGGGTTCGCGACCGCCGCAACCGTCCCGGCAGCTTATTCAGGGACTTGCCGGACCTACAGCGCGTCGCGGCGAGTGTCGTCGACGTAGCGTTCGCGCAGGCGGGTCGCGATCGGGCCGGGCTTGCCGTCGCCGATCTTCGTGCCGTCCAGCGACACCAGCGGCATGACGAAGGTGGACGAGGCGGTGACGAACACCTCGCGCGCCCGCTTGGCCTCCTCGACCGAGAAGGGGCGCTCGTCCAGCTCGACGCCTTCCTCGGCGATCATGGCCAGAAGCTGGGTCCGGGTGACGCCGCGCAGGATGTTGGCCTGGGTGTCGCGGGTCCGCAGCTTGCCGTTCTCGTCGACGATCCAGGCGTTGGTCGAGGAGCCCTCGGTGACCAGGCCCATCTCGTCGTACATCAGACACTCATAGGCACCCGCCTCGCGCGCGGCCTGTTTGGCCAGGACGTTGGGCAGCAGGCCCACGGTCTTGATGTCGCAACGGCCCCAGCGGATGTCGGGACGGGTCACGCCGGCGGCGCCCTTGGCGGCCAGGGCCTCGCCCTTGCGCAGATCGACACGTTTGGCGGTGACGACGACGCTGGGCGGGGTGTCGATGGGAAAGGCGTGGTCGCGAGGCGCGGTGCCCCGGCTGACCTGAAGATAGAGGATGCCGTTGGTCACCCGGTTGCGCCGGATGGTCTCGTCCAGCACCCGCTTGAGCGCCTGTTTCGTCATCGGAATCGGGATCTTCAGCTCGGTCAGGCTGCGATGCAGCCGGGTCATGTGACCGTCTAGGTCGCCCAGACGGCCGTCGAACACCGACCAGACCTCATAGACGGCGTCGGCGAACTGATAGCCCCGATCCTCGATATGGACCGTGGCCTGGCTGTGCGGCAGATAGTTTCCGTTGACGTAGGCGACCCGCGACATCAGTCGATACTTCCTTCTTCGTCGTCGCCGCCGCGCGAGGGCGACACGCCCAGCGACTTCAGCTTTCTGTGCAGCGCGGAACGCTCCATGCCGATGAATGCGGCCGTGCGCGAGATATTTCCGCCGAAACGCATGATCTGGGCCGCCAGATATTCGCGCTCGAACACCTCACGCGCCTCGCGCAGCGGCAGGGCGATGGTGCGTTCGGCGCCCGCGCCGCCGCCCGACGACCCCGAGGCGACTTCCTGAGGCAGCATTTCGGCCGAGATCGGGTCGTTGATGTCGCCTGTGGCCAGGATCAGCAGCCGTTCGACATTGTTCCTCAACTGACGCACGTTGCCGGGCCAGGGATTGACCTGAAGCACCGCGATGGCGTCGTCGCCCAGGGTCCGGCGCGGCAGCCCCTGCGAGGCGCTGAGGGTGTCGATGAAATATTCGACCAGTTCCTGGATGTCCTCGCGGCGTTCGGACAGGGCCGGGACCCGGATCGGCACGACGTTCAGCCGGTGGAACAGGTCCTCGCGGAACCGTCCCTCGGTGATCTCGATCTTGAGGTCGCGCGAGGTCGAGGTCACGACGCGGACATCGACCTGGACGTCCTGTTCTCCGCCGACCCGACGGAACCGCTGTTCGACCAAGACGCGCAGGATACGGCTCTGGCTTTCGCGCGGCATGTCGCCGACGTCGTCCAGATAAAGGGTGCCGTTGTGGGCGCGCTCGAACACGCCGATCTTGCGCGGGCGGCCGTCGTGGCCCTCCTCGCCGAACAGTTCGAGGTCGAGGCGTTCCGGTGTCATCCCGGCGGCCGAGATGGCGACGAACTCGCCCCGCGAACGGGGGCTGGCCTCGTGGATCTGGCGCGCGACCAGTTCCTTGCCCGATCCGGGCGGGCCCGAGATCAGGACGCGACTGTTGGCCGGCGCGACCTTGGAGATCGTGGTGCGCAGGATCTGGGCGGCGGCGGATCGACCGATCAGGCCGGTCGGCACCGAGGCCTGGGCCCGCAGGCGGCGGTTCTCGCGCTTCAGGCTGGCCGCTTCCAGCGCGCGCTGGATGACCACGACCAGCCGGTCCGACTTGAACGGCTTTTCGATGAAGTCATAGGCGCCGCGCTTCAGGGCGCTGACGGCCGTTTCGATATTGCCGTGGCCCGAGATCATGACGACGGGCAGGTCGGCGTCCAGCGCCTTGACCATGTCGAGCAGCTCCAGCCCGTCCATGCCCCCGCCCTGCATCCAGATGTCGAGCACCAGCAGGGTGGGTTTGCGCGCCCGGATCCCGGCCAGCGCCTCTTCGGCGTTGGAGGCGACGCGGACGGCGTGGCCCTCGTCTTCCAGCAGGCCGGAAACCAGCTCGCGGATGTCCGCCTCGTCGTCGACGACCAGGATGTCTGCGCCAGTGGATCGCATATCGCCTCGCTCTATTCAGCTGCGACCACGCCGGTCGGGAGAGCGCCCGCCGTGGTCCTTGCATTGGGGTTGAGGGGGAAGATCAGACAGATTTTCGCGCCGTTCAGCGTGTCGGCATCTGACAGTTTCAGCTCGCCGCCATGGTCCTCGCAGATGCGTTTGACGATGGCGAGGCCGAGGCCGGTGCCCTTTTCGCGGGTCGTGACATAGGGCTCGGTCAAGCGGTCGCGGTCGCGGGTGGGCAGGCCCTTGCCGTCATCCTCGATGATGAAGGTCGCGATCGCGCTTTCGACGGTCAGCCGCGCACGGATGGCGACGGCACCCGCCTCGGCCGGCGTGGCCAGACGCCGCGCCGCCACGGCCTCGCCGGCGTTCTTGAGAATGTTGGCCAGGGCCTGGCCGATCATCCGGCCGTCGGCACGCCCCTTTGCGGCCGGCAGGGGCTCGACCAGCTCGACTTCCAGATCGGGCGCCGCCACGCGCTGGGCGAAGACGGCTTCGTGCAACAGTTCAGCCATGTTGACGGCCGTGAAGCGCGGGGTCGGCATCCGGGCGAAGGACGAGAACTCGTCCACCATCCGGCCGATGTCGCCGACCTGGCGGATGATGGTGTCGGTGCAGCGGTCGAAGATCTCGACATCCTCGGTGATACCGGGCCGGAATTTGCGCTTCAGCCGCTCGGCCGACAGCTGGATGGGCGTCAGCGGGTTCTTGATCTCGTGGGCGATGCGGCGGGCGACGTCGCGCCAGGCGGCGTTTCTCTGGGCCACGACCAGCCGGGTGATGTCGTCGAAGGTCAGGACCATCTCGCCGCCCTGCCCGCCCTCGATGCGGACACGCAGCCGCCGGGTCTCGCCCTCGCGCGCGACGTCGAGGTCTTCCTCGATATGGGCCTCGACCCGACCGACCAGGTCGGACAGTTCGGGCGCCACTTCACGCAGCAGCTTGCCGTGGACGTCTGCCTCGGCGACCGAGAGCAGTTGCAGGGCACTGTCGTTGATCGCGGAAATCCGGCCGCGCTTGTCCAGGCCGATGACCCCGGCCGAGACGCCCGACAGCACGGTCTCGATGAACAGGCTGCGCGCCTGGGCATCCTCACTGGCGGTCTTCAGCGCGGCCTGCTGGTGCTGCAGGTCGCCGGTCATGCGGTTGAAGGCCTCGGACAGGTCGGCGATCTCGCCGGGCGCGCCGTCCGAGTCGACCCGCACGGTGAAGTCCCCAGCCGCGACCTGATCCGCCGCCTTGACCAGCCGGCCGATGGGGGCCGAGATCGCGCTGGCCGCCGACATCCCCAACCACACCGCCCCGACCAGGACCAGCAGTGCCGTCTCCAGATAGCTGAGCGCAAAGGCCGCCTGGATGCGCGCCCGGCTCTCCTCGGCCTGGCGGTAACCTGCGATGGACTCGGTCGAGGTCCGCATCCGCTCGACCAGGCCGGGAGCGAGCGGGCGCACGATATAGAGGTAGGCGTCGCCGTATTCCGGCAGCGGATAGATGGCGCGGATGACGTCGGGATTCTCGGTGACCGCGACCGGGATTTCCTCGCCCGCAGCGGCGCGCTCCAGTGCGTCACGGGATGGGGCGACATAGGGCGGGGCGTCGGGAGCCACGCCTTGCGCCATCACCTCGCCGTCGGCGTTCAGGACATAGACGGCCGGATAACCGAAGAAATCGGCCATCTGACCCAGGGCGCTGGAGAACTCGATCCGGTTGTCGAAGACCTCCCGAACACCGCCCAGTTCGTTGGCCATACTGCCCAGGTCGCGCTGCATGCCCGAGCCGACGTCGGCGACATAGGCCTTGCCGATCGCAGCACCGTTCTGCACCGCCGAACTGACATTGTCGCTGAACCACTGGTCGACCCCGCGATTGACCAGCACGCCGAACACCAGGGCGATCAGAATGGCGGGGACCACGGCGACCAGTGAGAAGAGCGCAACGAATCGAAGATGCAGCCGCGCGCCTGGATCGGACCGACGCTCGGCCGACAGCCGCATCACCCTGGCCCCGATGATCACGGCCATGCCGCCGATCAGGACCAGATTGGCCAGCAGGATGTAGAGGACCGCCTGACCCGCGACAGCCCTCGCCCCGCCGTCGATCGCGGCACCCGGTGCCACGGCGACCAGCCAGATCGCGGCGGCGGCGATGATGACGGCCAGACCATAGACAGCCCCGAACAGGGCGCGGGCGCGTCCTTCCGAGAACCGGGTCCAGGCGGACGTCCGGTCGGCAGGCTCGCGATCGTGTTCACCGGTCGTGGCGGGTGTGTCCGTCATGCCGCATGGTTGTCCGCCAACTGTGGCGAAAAATCAACATTTGAGTTGCGCAAATGCGGCAGGTCCGTGCGCCAGAGCGCCGTCAGACCCAGGGCGACCTCTACAGGGTCGTCCAGTCGGCACAGCCGGGCCTTGGCCGCACGGCGCTCCACCGGATCGGCGGGCCAGGGGGCCTGTTCGACGTACCAGCCCAGATGTTTCTTGAACGTCTTCAATCCGAGGGACGGGCCATAGAAGTCAATCGACGCCTGCATATGCTCCAGCACGATCGCCAGCCGTTCATCGGCGTCGGGTTCCGCCAGTTGCGTGCCGTCGGCGAGGGCCCGGTCCAGATGGGCCGCCAGCCACGGCCGGCCATAGACCCCTCGCCCCAGCATCAGGGCGTCGGCCCCGGACTGGTCCAGCGCCTCTCGCGCCTCTTCGGCGGTGATGATGTCGCCGTTGACGATGACCGGGATCGACAGGGCCGCCTTGACCTCACCCACCGCCGCCCAGTCGGCGACGCCGGTGTAGAACTGCTGGCGCGTCCGGCCGTGGACGGTCACCGCCGCGACGCCGAGGCTTTCGGCCCGGCGCGCGATATCGACCGCGTTGCGGTGGGCGTCGTCCCAGCCCAGCCGCATCTTGACCGTGACCGGTCGCGTCGTCGCGCCGACCGCCGCCGCGATCAGGCGCGCCGCCAGTTCGGGGGTCCGCATCAGGGCCGAGCCAGAGGCCGAGCCGGTGACCTCCTTGGCCGGACAGCCGAAATTCAGGTCGATGATGTCGGCCCCCGCCGCCTCGGCCATGCGACAGCCCTGCGCCATCGCCTCCGGATCGCGCCCGACCAGCTGGATCACGGTCAGGGGCAGGCCCTCGCCCACGGCCGCGCGCCGCACCACATCGGGGCGGGCGCGCGCCAGTTC
Source organism: Brevundimonas sp. (assembly GCF_044239655.1). GTDB lineage: Bacteria > Pseudomonadota > Alphaproteobacteria > Caulobacterales > Caulobacteraceae > Brevundimonas. Next base: position 27,071 of record NZ_JBIIAY010000010.1, on the reverse strand, counting down.
CGCCGCCGCCACCATCTCGGTCGCCACATAGGCCGCGCCCAGCCGCGACGCGAGCTGACGGAACGGCAGGTCGGTGACACCGGTCATCGGCGCCATCAGCACCCGCCCGGCGATCGTGACGTCTCCGATGGTGAGGGTGTGGGCCATGGGCGGCCAGATAGAGGCTTTGCCCCCGGCGGTCCATGTGCGGCCCTCGATCAGCGCATGGCGATCAGAACACCGCGATCGCCGCATGCAGCGCCAGGGCGAACAGGCACAGACTGCTCAGCACGAAGACCGAGAACCGCAGGATGATCACATTGACCGTCGTCTGGATCAGACTGTGCAACACCCTCAGACCCACATAGGCCCAGGCGATGGCGGCGTTGATGCCATGCCCCTGATCCAGCACCGCCAGGGCCAGGGCGATCGCATAGAACAGCGTCGGCTGTTCCATCAGGTGGTTGTAGTTGTCGGCCTTCCACCGCACCCCGGCGGGCAGACCGGACAGCAGGTTCGCGGGCGGAATGGTCGGGTCCAGCCTGATCCTGGCCTTCAGCATGGCCGGGATGCGGGTGGCGTACATCCACAGCCAGATCACCAGCGACCAGCAGACCAGCGCCACCACCGGCGCGATAATTCCCGACGACATGGATTTCCCCTCCTCCAAGCTTGGCCGTGGATGGGGCCCCGGTGCCGCGCGAATGTCAAATCCTGTGGCCCGGGGTCGTCAGACCGGCAGCCGCCGACTAGAACCGCCCCATGACCTTCGCCGCCATCGTCGTCGCCGCCGGAACCGGCTCCCGTGCGGGAGGGGACAAGCAATGGCGGACGCTGGGCGGCAAGCCCGTGCTGCGCTGGTCGGTCGAGGCGCTGCGGGACGCGGGTGCCGAGGTCGTGGTGGTCACCGCACCGGGCGAAGGCGAACGCGCGGCCGAGGCCCTGGCCGGGCTGACCGGCTGGCGAGCGGTCGACGGGGGTGAGACGCGGGCGGTTTCGGTGCGGAACGGTCTGGCGACGCTGAACGGTCCCGACGATCAGGTCGTCATGATCCACGACGCCGCCCGTCCGGGGCTCAGCCGGGCCGTGATCGAGCGACTGCTGGAGGCCGTCGCGCTGGCTTCGGGTGCCGGAGCGGACGGCGCCCTGCCCGCCCTGCCGGTCGCCGACACCCTGAAGCGCGGTATGGGCGGTGCCGTGGCGGGCACGGTGGATCGCGCCGACCTGTGGCGTGCCCAGACGCCCCAGGCGTTTAGGCTGGGTCGCCTGCGTGCGGCCTGGGCGAACTGGCCAAAGGACGAGACCCCCACCGACGACTGCGCTGTGGTCGAGCGCGACGGTGGCCGGATCGTGCTGGTCGAGGGCGAGGCGCGGCTGATGAAACTGACCTACCCCGAGGATTTCGAGATGGCCGAGGCCTTGATGGCACCCCGTATGCAGACCCGTGTCGGCATGGGCTTCGACGCCCACCGTTGGGGACCGGGAACGTCGGTCTGGCTGTGCGGGGTCGAGATCCCCCACGACCAGACCCTGATCGGCCATTCCGACGCCGACGCCGGCCTGCACGCCCTGACCGACGCCATTCTGGGCGCGATCGGGGAAGGCGACATCGGCGACCACTTCCCTCCGACCGACCCGCAGTGGAGGGGCGCGCCGTCGGACGTCTTCCTGAAACACGCGGCCGGACTGGTGACCGCGCGCGGCGGCCGGATCGTCCACCTCGACCTCACCCTGATCTGCGAACGCCCCAAGGTGAAACCGCACCGTCAGGCGATGCGCGAACGTCTGGCGGAGATCCTGGACCTGCCGCTGGACGCCGTGTCGGTGAAGGCCACGACAACCGAGGCCATGGGCTTCACCGGCCGAGGGGAGGGCCTGGCAGCGCAGGCGGTGGCGACGGTGGAGGTTCCGGGATGAGGCACGAGCCGAAGCCGATTTGACCGGTGCGGCTCATGACGTGGTCACGATCTGGAATGTGACCTCAACAGTCTGGCGACGGCCAGGGCCACGATGGTGTGCCCCTGATCGGCGCCGACATCGGTCATCTGGTCGATGAAGGCGGCGACGATGTCTCGGGCTTCGGCGTCGGTCTGAGGCCAGCCCGTCCAGCCTTCGATGTCTTCGACGTCCGAAATCACCTCGTCCAGATAGTCACTCACGGCGTCTTCCACGTCATTATCCCTGCCCCCGGACATGCCGCCACAGCGAACCGAACAGGTTCACATAGTCGTCGGTCCACGGCCGCACTCCCGGATCGGGCAGGGTCTGCCAGCGCGGATCGGCCCGGAACTCGGCCAGACCCGCCTCGGTCGGCGACAGGATGATGGCCTCGGTCGAGGCCTCGGCCATGTCGGGGGAGTCCTGGTTCTCGTAGTAGATCTGGTGCAGGTGCGGGGCGTTCAAGGCCCGCGCCGCCGCCTCGGCCGGACCGGTGATGTCTAGGTTGCGGTTGGACAGGTGCAGGACCACCACCCCCGTGGGTTTGAGCAGCTTCAGATAGCCGGCGATGGCTTCGCGCGTCAGCAGATGGGTCGGCACCGAGTCCGACGAGAAGGCATCGATCAGCAGCAGGTCATAGGTCCCCGCCGGCTGATCCGCCATGGTCAGGCGCGCATCGCCCAGCACCGTGTCGATCGCCCCGCCGGGCCCCGAGGTCTGGGCGCAACCGTTGATGTAGGTGAACCATTTCGGGTCGCGGGACAGTTCGTCTACCATCGGATCGATCTCGAAGAAGGTCATCCGGTCCTCGCCGCGCTTGTAGGCGGCCATGGCCCCGGACCCCTGCCCCACCACCCCGATGCGGACGCCGGGGGCCCGGTTGCGGACCGCCAGCATCGTCTGTCCGATCGGCGAGACCGGGGCGTAATACAGGGTGGGCGTACAGGCGAAGCGCGGGTCGCGGGCCTGGGCCCCATGCAGGGTCGTGCCGTGGGTCAGGACGTGGACCGAGCCGCCCAGACGTTCATCCTGCCGATCCGCCACCCGCATCACGCCGAAGAAGCTGCGATCGACCAGCGACCAGTCATAGCCCCGCGCGATATATTGGGCCGACAGGGTCATGGCCGCCAGCAGGGCCACATAGGCATAAGACCGGTCGCGCAGGATGAAGGCGATGATGGCGACGATGCCCAGCACCAGCATGGTCACCTGTTCCATCCGCAGCGGGACGTTGCGGCTGAAGGCCCAGGCCAGGTCCCAGTCCGCCGCGAACATGGCCGACATCAGGGGCGGTATCCCGCAGACCAGCAGCGCCGCGACCCAGGCGATGACCTCCCAAGGCTTGATCTCGCCCCCCTTCCACGGCCGCGCGAACCCGACCAGCACCAGGACCAGCGGATACTCCCAGACGAAGTCGAAGATCACCGGGGCCAGCAGGGCCGTGAAGGCACCCCCGACGACGCCGCCCAGCGACATCAGCAGATAGAACTCGGTCAGCCGGTCCGGTGCGGGTCTCCGGGCCGCCAGCCTCTGGTGACACAGCAGGGCCAGCAGGAAGAAGGCCGCCAGATGGATGCCGAACATCGCCGGCCAGGACCCCGAGTGAAAGGCCGTGAACACCACCACGATCGCTCCGACCGCGCCGCTGAGCGCCAGGGTGACGGGCAGCGGGATCCACGGCCGGTCCTGGAAGGCGATCACGAAGGTCAACAGGTACAGGGCCAGCGGAATGACCCACAGGAAGGGTGCCGAGGCCACGTCGGTCGACAGATGGGCCGTAACCCCCAGCATCAGGCTGGACGGGGCGGCCGCGAGCAGGACCAGGATCCCTTTGTCCTTCCAGGCGATCGGGGCGCTGACGGCCAGGGGCGCGGGCTCTGCGGTCTGGTCCAGACGCCTGCGCCAGACGATGACGGCCAGGGCCACGACCATCAGCAGGAAGGCCCCGTAGCCGCCGCTCCAGCCGAAACGCTGGCCCGACAGGGACATCAGCGGCTCGATGACGACCGGATAGGCCAGCAGGGCCAGGAAGCTGCCCAGGTTCGACGCCGCATAGAGGACATAGGGGTTCTGGCCGTCCGCATGGCCGACCCGAACCCGGGCGTACCAGGCCTGAAGCAGGGGCGCGGTCGCCGACAGCACGCCGAACGGGGCCCCGACCGACAGGGCCAGGGTCGCCAGCAGCCAGCCGATCGGCGCCGACGGTTCGGGATCACCCAACAGGCCGTTGATCTTCAGCGGCAGGAACAGGGCGGCGACCAGCAGCAGGCCCAGATGGATCGCCACCTGGACCTTCATCGCCTTCACCCGTTGCAGGGCGTGGGCATAGGCGTATCCGGCCAGCAGCGCCGCCTGGAAGAAGACCATCGCCGTGTTCCACACCGACGGCGATCCGCCCAGCATCGGCAGGATCAGCTTGGTCACCATCGGCTGGACCACGAACACCAGCGCCGCCGAGGTGAAGATGGCCACGGCGAACAGAACGGGCGTCACCCGGTCGGGCCGGACCGAGACGGCCGGGTCGAGCGTGGAATCGGTCATGGGCTCTCCGATGCGTCGCACGGCTCGACAGCCGCACGCTGGGTCGCCACGTTAGAGTGACTCGCCGTCGTGGCGAGGCGTCACAAGGCCAGTCCCGGATGTTTCCCGACGATATCCTATCCCTCGCCCAGTCCGTTGTTGAGGCCGCGACCCGGCGCGGCGTCATGGTGGCGACGGCCGAGAGCTGCACCGGGGGACTGGTCGCCGGTGCCCTGACCGCCGTCGCGGGATCGTCGGCGGCGCTGGACCGGGGATTCGTCACCTATTCCAATGCGGCCAAGGCCCAGATGATCGGGGTCTCGCCTGAACTGATCGAGGCCTGTGGCGCGGTGTCCGAGCCGGTCGCCCGAGCCATGGCGACGGGGGCGCTCGCCCATTCGGATGCCGGGATCGCCGTCTCGATCACAGGCATCGCGGGGCCCGGCGGCGGCTCCGACGACAAGCCGGTGGGGCTGGTGCATTTCGGGATCGCCGACGGCTCAGGCGTCGATCACGTCGAGCATCGATTCGGCGACCTGGGGCGCGAGGCCGTGCGGCTGGCCTCGGTCAGGGTCGCGTTGATGCTGCTGCGGGACCGGCTGGCGTGATCGTCGATGCGAGAGGGCATCTGTGCCCCGTGCCGTCGCTGAGGTTGCGCAAGGCCTTCGAAGGCCTGTCGCCCGGCACGCGCGCAACCCTGCTGGCCACCGATCCGATGGCGCGGATCGACGTGCCCTATCTGATGGCGGAACTGGGCGGCCGGGTGGTGGAAACGTCCGAGGTGGACGGCGTCCTCACCCTCGTCGTCGAGACTGGCGACGCTCCGACAGGCTGACGACCGATCCGTTGCCGGACGGGGTCTCCAGCAGGGGCGCGCCTCGGGCGCGTCCGGCAATCTCCATCTCGGTGGCGAAGGCCCCGCCGTAGAAGACCGCGTTGATGTTCCACGACAGCCAGATCAGCAGAACGACCACGGCACCGACCGAGCCATAGGTCGCGCCCAGCGACGCGATCTGTTCGACATAGATGGCGCAGAGCCAGGACGAGATCATCGACATCACCGTGGCCACCACGCCCCCCGCCACCGACGGAACCCACGCCACCGGCGTCCGATGCGACATGGCATAGCGATAGAGCAGGGTCAGGCCGAGACACAGGCCGAGTGCGGGCCACAGGGTGTCGAACTGAAAGCTCCAGCCGCGCGCGGCCGCCTTGGCCTGGGCCGCCGCCGTGTGTTCCAGCAGTCGCGAGGTGACCACCGCCCCCGACACCACGGTGAACAGGGCGAAGGCGAACAGGGCGACGATGAAGGCCAGAAGGTTGAACTTGAAGAAGCCGTGCGGCTCCTTCTCGTCGTGGATCAGGTTCAGACCAGCCAGCAGGGCCTTGAAGCCGCGATGCGCGGCATAGGCACCGATGACGAGGGCGAAGGCCGACTGGGCAGACACGGTGCGGGCCCCGACGCTGGCCAGGCGCTCGACCTCGGCGCGAAAGATGGTCCGCGCGGCGTGGGGCAGCATGTCGGCCAGGGCCACGGCCTGTTCCGAAACCTGGCTGATCGACAGGACCGCCTTATAGAAGCCGATCAGGATGGCGATGGCCGGAAACACGGCCAGGAGGGCAAAGAAGGACACCCCGCCCGTGTAGAGCATGACGTCCCGGCCCCAACTGCGCGCGAAGGCCCGCACGGCCAGCTTCCCCCAGAACGCAGGATTGAGACCCCGCGCGCCGTCCTCGTTCGTCTGTCCGCTCAATACGGTCCCCACCGCAGCCAAGCCGGGACACTAGCGGATTTCCCGCGCGGGGGAAGCCGGCCCTTCCGAACGAAGTTTTCCCGTGCAAACACAGCAGGGGCGTTGCGTCGCCACAGGGGCCGTCGCTATGGTCCGCGCGCCGCGAGGGGCCGCTGCGAGCGGTGGCCGTCGCGTCTGGAGACGTCTGGTTGGGCCCCGATCCGCGCGTATTGATTGTCGCCGAAACCGACGACCGGCTCGGTGCCCTGTGCCGGGGGCTGGACGCCGTCGGCTGGCGCACCCTGACCGCACGGTCGGGCGCGGCGGCCGAGGCGGCGCTGAACGATTTCGTGCTGGAAGCCGCGATCCTGGACACCGCCCACCCCGACTATCCGGCCCTGGCCGAGCGGTTGCGTCAGGCCGCAGGCGATCGGCGGCTGTCGATCATCGCGATCGGAGAGGCCACGGCCGCGCCGGGCGTCGATCTGGCCATGTCCGAGCCGCCCCATCCGGCCCAGGCGGCGCTGCGGCTCGAACAGCTGGTCCGCGCCGCCATCGCGGAGGAGGAATTCCGGCTGCGTCAGGCGACCTTCGCCCTGCGTGGGGCGTCGCTGGACCTGACCGACGACGAAGCCCGGCCGCTCAAGGTCCTGGTCGCGGGCGGGGTCGATTCGCGCTTTCTGGCCCTGTCCAACGCCCTGTCTGACGGTGGAGCCGAGGTGGTGGCCGCGCCGACCCCCTATACGGCCTTCGATTACCTGCATGAGACGGCGTTCGATGCGGCCGTCCTGTGGGGCTCGCCCGACCATGCCCCGGCCCTGTCGATCGCTTCGGGGATGAAGCGGAACACGCGGCTGTATCACATCCCGCTGACCCTCTATCTGCGCCATCCCGGCGAGATCAACCTGGCCGAGCTGTTCAACCGGGGCTTCGCCGACGTCGCCTCGGCCGAGACGCCCGAGGCCGAGATCGCGGCGCGGGTGCTGGCCCTCGCCGACGCCCACCGCCGCCACGTCAATGTTCGCAGGGCGCTGGAGGCCGCGCGCGGTTCGGGGCTGATGGACCCGTCCACGGGCCTGTTCACGCCCGAGCTGTTCGCCGCCCATCTGGCTCGGCTGGCCGAAGGCGCGAGGAACCGGCGACGTCCGCTGTCGGTCTGTGTGCTTCGTGTCGCCGAGACCGATGTGCTGGCCCATGCAAGGGTCGGCGGCTGGCTGGACCGCGCCATGCCCCAGATCGGAGCGATGGTATCGCGTCTGGTGCGGGTCGAGGATACGGCGGCGCGTCTGGCCCCCGAGGTCTTCGCCCTGGCCCTGCCCGCCACGGCAGGTCCCGCCGCACGTCTGGCCGCCGAACGGATCGCCGCCGTGGTCGGCTGCACCGCCTTCGACGCCGGGCCTGAACGGTCACCCTTCGTGGTCGAGTTCGACATCGGCTCGGCCGAGGTGGCCCCCGGCGAAAGTCCCGCCTCGGTGCTGGAGCGGGCCTCCGCCGACCTCGCCACCCGCCGCGCCCAGGCTATCGTCGCGGCACGGTCTGCGGGCTGAGCCGCCGAACGAGGATCACCAGTCGAGCGTGATCCCGACCCTGGCCATGCGCGGCGCAGCGTATCCGGCGACGCCGTCCCCGGTCAGGGACACCTCGACGTCCCGATCGAACAGATTGTCGACGGCCGCATACAGGCTGACGCCCTGCCCCACCCGGTACCCGGCACGCGCATCGGCCGTCACGGCCGCATCGAGCGTGCGGCTGTTCAGGTCGTCGTCGAACCGGGCGCTCTCGTAGCGCGCATTGAGCGACAGATTCAACCGGTCGGTCGCCTGCCAGTCGATCCCGCCGGTGACGCTCCACTCCGGGGCCTGGGCAGGACGCAGGCCGGTCAGTTGCGCCGCCGCCGTGCCGCCATCGATCGTCGCGTCCGTCCAGGCCAGGGCGGCCGAGAGGGTGATCTGGTCCAGCCGATGCTCGGCGTTCAGCTCCAGCCCGGTCGCCGCGATGGTCCCGGCATTCTGACGCTGCCTCAGCACGCCGCCGGCCGGGACGAAGCCTCCGCGCGGCAGGGCGGCGATCACGCCGGGGCCGGTCCCCACGGTGAGATTGACGATGGCGTCCCGGATCCGGTTCCAGAACAGGGTGGCCCCCAGCCGCGTGGAGGAACCCTCCCAACTCAAGCCAATCTCGATCCCCTGCAATCGCTCGGGCTCCAGCGCCGCATTGGCCTCGGTGATATCGTTGCCGACGCGAAACGGCCGATGCAGTTCGTTGATCGTCGCAGGCCGGAACCCGGAATAGGCGGCGGCGCGAGCGGCAAATCCCTGCCCCAGATCACGCCGGACACCCAGCCTGGCCGAGGTCACCTCGCCGGACCGGTCGGGATATGTCTCGTCCAGCAGGCGCGCGCCGGTGGCCCGATCCAGCTCCAGCCGCCGCCCCCCGGCATTGCCCCAGCGATCGACCCGCAGCCCGCCGGCCACCAGCCAGACGTCACGCGTCCACGATGCCTCGACATAGCCACCGACCACCGAGGTCTCCCCGCCCGCAAACCGGTCGCGGGTAAAGCGGTTCAGCGGCACCGACCAGCTGAAACGCTCCTGCGTCTCGCCTTCCGAAAGCCGGGCATCGGCGCCAATTTCCCACTCAAACCGCCCGCTGGAGACGTCGATGCCGGTCTGGCGCAGAGCCATGTTGCCGCCCCAGCCGATTGCGGGCGTGGCGTACTGGTCGTTCGCGGGCGTCGTGCCGGACCGGCCGGGAGCGACCGAGGCGGAGGCGTTGGCGAAGTCGCTCTCTCGCCGCCACGCCTGGAGGCGCCAGCCGAGGCGACCCCGCGCCGGGGTGCGGGCCAGGGTCGCGGAGACGCTGTGGCCGGTCGCGGTCGAGCGGGTGTTCAAAAGCCCCGAGCCCCGATCCTCGTCATAGGCCGATGCCCGCATCGACAGGGCCGTCGCGCCGTCCAGCTCGACGTCGGCGCGCAGGGCCGCGCTCCGGGTGTCGAGGTCCAGCGGCGTGTCGGCGGGCCCGGCGGCAGCGGAGCGCACCGGCGTGTACCCCTCGGAATGGTCAGCGAGGACTGAGGCGGTGAGGGCCACCCGGCCGGTCCTCAAGCCGGTGGTGGCCGCGACCCGCCGCCCGCCGTAGCCCGCGGCCGAGACGTCCAGACGCCCGTCTTCACCGTCCCGTTCGCGCAAGGCGATGACGCCCGTCAGAGCCCCTGCGCCATAGGCCCCTGCCCCCGCGCCGCGCACAAGGTCGAGACTGTCGAGGCTTTCCGGCGCGACCTGGGACCACAGCACCCAGCCGCCGAAGGGATCGTTCAGCGGCACATTGTCGAGGGTGACCAGGGCCCGGCCCGCCCCGGACGGCGCGATGGCCCGCAGTGAAATCCCCTGGGTCGTGGGATTGGCGGCGAGGCTGGATGTCCTGCGGAACAGGGACACCGCCGGAACCCGGCCCAGCGCCTCGTCCAGCCGCGTCGAACGGTCCAGATCAGTACGGTCCAGTCGCGTGACCGAAAAGGCGGCATCCCCGGCGGCGGGTGGAAGCCGGGCCCCCGTAACCACGACCTCGGGCAAGGCAGGCGGCGCATCCTGAATCATGCGGGGTAAGGTCCGTCCACGGTCCGGCCGTCCTCGATCCGCAGCACGGCCTGGCTGAGGGCCGCAACGTCGCGGGGGTCGTGCGTCACAATCACCATCGGCGTGCCGACCTCGTCTCGCAGTCTGATCAGATAGGGAATGAGGGCGTCGCGGCGGCGCGCGTCCAGACCTGCGAACGGCTCGTCCAGCAAAAGGATGCGCGGTCGGGCCGCGATGGCCCGGGCAAAGGCGACACGTCGCATCTCACCGCCCGAAAGGGTTGCCGGCCACCGGGTCTCGAACCCCTCGAGATCGACCAGGCCGAGCGCCTCCGTCACGTCCATTGGGTCGGTCGCATAGGGTCGTGCAAAGGCGACGTTGGCCCCCACGTTCAGGTGCGGGAACAGCCGCCCCTCCTGGAACAGATAGCCGACGCCCCGCCGATGCGCCGGCAGGGCGGGCCCGGTCGTGCCGTCGACCACGATCTGATCGTCGATGGCCAGATGAACCTCATCGACGGGGCCTAGGCCGGCCAGACCCTGAAGCAGGGTCGTCTTGCCCGCGCCGGACGGGCCGACCACCACCAGGCACCGGACGGCTTCCGCGAACGCCACGTCGAGCGAGAAATCGCCGCGGCGGGCGCGGACCCGGAACGACAGGCTCATGCGCGCGTCCGCCCGCGCAGGCTGCGCCGGTTGGTCCATTCGGCCAGGACCAGGGCCAGGATACAGACGGCGACCGAGACGACTGCCAGACGGATCGCGGCCGGTTCTCCGTCCGCACGCTGAAGCGAGGCATAGATGGCGACCGGCAGGGTCTGGGTCTCACCGGGAATGGCCCCGGCAAAGGTCACGGTGGCCCCGAACTCCCCGAAGGCGCGGGCGAAACCCAGCACCAGACCGGCGATCATGCCCGGCGCGGCCAACGGCAGGGTGATGCGGGCAAAGACATGCCACGGCGGCGCGCCCAGGCTGGAGGCCGCCTGTTCCAGCCCTCGATCGACACCCTCCAGCGACAGCCGCATCGGCCGCACCACGAGCGGCAGGGCCATGATCCCGGCGGCCAGGGCGGCCCCCGTCCAGTGAAAGGCCAGGGTCACGCCGAAGACGTCATGCAGCCACCCTCCGATGGGCCCCCTCACGCCGAACAGCATCAACAGGACCAGTCCGGTCACCACCGGCGGCAGAACGAGAGGCAGGTTGACCAGGGTCTCGACCAGCCACTTGCCGGGAAAGACCCCGCGCGCCAGCAACCACGCCAAACCCAGAGCCAGGGGCGCGGTCACGAGCATCGCCGCCCCCGCCACCTTCAGCGACAACAGCGCAGCCTCGATCTCGAAGGGCGACAGCGGCTCAAACAGGCGACACGCTCCCGGTGGCCGGGGCGTCGAAGCCGTAACGGTGGAAGACCGCCCTCGCCTCGGCAGATCGCAGGTGGCTGAGGAACGCCGCAGCCTCGGCCGGGGCGGTACGCGTCAGGGCGGCCGGGTAGAGGATCCGGGGCTGTTCCGACAGCGGCGGCGAGAGCACGACGCGGACCTGACCGGCCCCGACGACATCGCTGGCATAGACGATACCGAGGGGGGCCTCTCCTCGCGCGACGAAGGCCCGCACGGCCCGAACATCCGCTGCCAGCACCAGCCGCTCACGAACCGAGTCCCACCGCCCGGTCTGCTGCAGCCAGGTCCTGGCATAGGCCCCGGCGGGAACGCTGTCGGGGTCGCCAATGGCCAAGCGTCCGTCGGTGCGGGCCATCCAGTCGAAGGGGTCGCCCTGGATCGCGGCATCGGCGGCCGCGATCACCACCAGCCGGTTGCCGACCAGATCGACCCGGGTCTCGGGCACGACCCGCCCGCGCTCGATCAGCCGATCCATCCAGATCGCATCCGCCAGGACCACGATATCGGCCGGTGCCCCGGCCTCGACCTGTCGCGCCACGGCACCGCTGCCCGCGAACGACGACCTTACGGCCACGCCGGTCGCGGCCTGCCATGCGGACCCGATTTCCGTGATGGCCTCGGCCAGGGACGCCGCAGCAAAGAGCGCGACCACGCGCGGCACAGACGGCGCAGAGCCACACCCGGACACGCCCAGCAGGGTAACCACCAGGGCCGCGCGCCGTGTCGGCCGCCATGCTGCAAAGTCTTGCGCCATCCGCTCTCCTGCGCGCCGGTTAGCACAGATCGGGATGCGGGAAAGGCGCGCCTGACCCTATGTCGCAGCCCACATGCCGCGCGCCTTCAGGAAGTCGTCGTGCATGGGCATGCGCGCGACCGTATCGCGCCAACCCTTCGCGATCTGGCCAAAGCCCGCCTGGACCTGATCCAGGGCCTGAAAGTCATAGAGCGGGTTGCGCCCGACCGGGACGACGCCCTGCCCGTACATGACCGCCATCCATGAGCCCTGGCTGAAATACTCGTCGGCCCCCGACTGATACAACAGACCCCGATCGCGAAAGGCCTCGACCCGCTGGCGCAAGGTGTCGGGGATGGGCATGGCTGCGGCGTGCCGCCAGAACGGCGTGTCGTCCCTTTGGGTCGCGTGATAATGCAGGATGACGAAGTCGCGGATCAACTCGACCTCGGCCCCCAGACGGCGATTGTAGGCCTCGATATTGACCGGGCTGAACCGGCTGTCGGGGAAATGCTGCAACAGCCGATAGATGCCCGACTGGACCATGTGGATGCTGGTCGACTCCAGCGGCTCGATGAACCCGCTCGACAGGCCCAAGGCCACGACGTTCTTCGCCCAGAACGCCATCCTGCGTCCCGTCGTGAACCGCAGAGGCCGGGGCTCGGCCAAGGCCGGGCCGTCCAGATTATCGAGCAGCACCTGACGCGCTGTGTCGTCATCGACGTAATCGTTGCAATAGACGTGACCGTTTCCCGTGCGGTGCTGAAGCGCGATCCGCCACTGCCAACCGGCGTCACGCGCCGTCGATCGCGTGAAGGGCGTCGTCGGCGACACCCGCTCGCACGGCACGGCCCAGGCCCGGTTCATCGGCAGCCAGTGCGACCAGTCCTCGAAGCCGCTCTTCAGTGCGCCCTCGATCAACAGGCCGCGAAAACCGGTGCAGTCGATGAACAGGTCGGCGGTCAGCTCGCGCCCGTCCTTGAGCCGTACCCGATCGACGAACCCGTCCTCCGGCCTCTGCATCACCTCGACGATCTCGCCTTCCAGCCGTTCGACGCCCCGCCCTTCGCAGACCTTTCTCAGGTATCGCGCATAGAGGCCGGCGTCGAAATGATAGGCGGTGAACAGGGCGCTCAGGGGCGAGCGGGGGTCCGGATCACGCAATCCCGCCCTGCCCGCCTTCATGGCCTGGGCGCACAGGGAATAGGCCTCGATGTCGTCGGCGATCCGGCCCTTGGCCCTCAGCGCCAGGAAGGATTGCTGGAACTCCGCCAGCGTCGGGCCGGGGCCGAAGGTGCCGAAGGGATGCAGATAGGTCTTGCCCTTGATGCCCCAGTCGACGAACTCGATGCCCAGTTTCAGCGTCGCTTGAGTCTCGCGCATGAACTCGGCCTCGTCGAGGTCGATCAGGGCGTTGAAGTCGCGGATCGGCGGCACGGTCGCCTCCCCCACTCCGACGATGCCGATGTCGTCGCTCTCGACCAGCGACACCTTGCAGTGCGGCCCCAGCGACCGGTTCAGGGCGGCGGCCGCCATCCATCCGGCGGTCCCCCCACCGACGATGAGGATCGACTTGATCGGTTCGGCCATGCCTTGCGTTTCCTCAATACGCGGGCCCGTGTTTCCCGGGCTCCGCCTAGACCCTAGCAGCTTGCGCTGCGGCAAAGAAAACGCCGCTCGTCGGGATCGACGAGCGGCGCAAGGTTCAGTCGGCGGGACAGGGGGGGGAGCGCCCGCCGCTGTGGTCTCAGTATTTGAAGCTGACGCCGAACAGGAAGGTCCGGCCGTAGCGCTGGAAGTCGATCGTGCGGCGCTCGTCACCGTTCTCGAAGGTCTTGAACGGCTCGTCGGTCAGGTTGTTGACCTGGGCCAGGACCGACAGGTTCTCCAGTGGGCCCGACTGGAACTCATAGCCGATCTGGGCGTCGATGATGTTCTCGGCGGCGACCGAACGCAGGGTCCGGCCGTTACCGAAGCCGGCAACCTCACCCAGGAAGTCCGACCGATAGCGGTTGGACACCCGCGCCTGGAAGCCGTTCGCCTCATAGTAGACCGTGACGTTGGCGACCGTTTCCGACAGACCCGGCAGGGCCGTCGGGGCCTGGGTCGGGTCAGGCTGGATCTCGCTGTCCGTCTGGGAAACGCTGAACTGGCCACCGAAGCCTTCCAGCATCGGCGAGATGATCTCGAACGGCACGGACAGGGCAAACTCGACACCCTGGACCCAACCGCCGGAGCCGTTGTCGGGCGCGCTGACCAGACCGGTCCGCAGGGCGGGCTCGGGGCTGGTGCCGATCGGATAGCCGGTGAAGTCGAACAGCTGGTTGCGCGTGTAAACGAACGATTCCAGATGCTTGTAGAAGGCCGCGACCGAAACGTAACCGCGACGGTTGGCGAAATACTTCTCGTACGAAACGTCGAAGACATCGGCGATGTAGGGCTTCAGCTCGGGGTTACCGCCGCCACCGCCCCAGGGCGAGTTGTTGATGTCGGTCGAGGTCCGCTTGGACAGGTCGTAGCCGAAGTTCCGCGAGGCCCGCATGTCGTCCATCCGGGGCCGCGCCAGGGTGCGGGCCAGGGCAAAGCGCAGGAACTGGTTTTCACCGACCTCAAGGATGAAGTTGGAGCTCGGCAGGATCTCCAGATACTTCGCGCCGCCCTCGACGGCGACCGAAACGCGAGACGCGCCGTTGCCGCTGGCCGAGAAGCCGGACGAGCTCTGGTCGGTCATCACAGCCTGGACGCCGACGTTGCCGGTCAGGGGAATGCCGAACAGGTTATGGTCGATGTTGGCCTTGATGTAGCTGGTCGAGACCGTCTCGTTGACGGCCCAGTTGCCGGCCAGAACATCGGCGTTCGGGTTGCGGACAACATTGTAGAAGCCGCTGTTCACCAGACCCAGGGCGTCATAGCTGATTACCGAGGAAATCCCCAGGTAACCCAGGTTGGTCGGAGCCAGCAGGAAAGCCGTCGGCACCGCCACGGTCGCGCCACCGGGCACGCCAAGGAAGAACTGGTCGTTGACGAACTCCTTGTCGCGTTCGGAGTAGTTGAACCCGAAATCGATGGAGCTGAACGGCGATTGATGCAGTTCACGGCGGCCGCTGACGCGGATGGCCTTCAGTTCGTCATTGACGGTCGGGGTGTTGAAATAGCCGTCCTGGCCGCCCGGGATCACGTCGCCGCCCCACCCTTGCGGGCTCGTCAGGCGGATCAGGTTGGGATCGGCGTAGTTCAGGCGGCTGGAGAAAGTCGGGACGCCGTCGTTGTCGATCGTGAACCCGAGGGTATCCAGAGTGCCCGTCACGTCGCGGCCCGTGCCGGAATAGGTCTCCAGGATGATGTCGCTGCGTTCAACCTTGGAATAGTTGAGGTCCAGAGCGAAGCCCCAGTCGTCCGACGCCTGGAACTTCGTGTTCCAGCCCAGCGAGGTGATCGTGCTGTCGCGGGTGTTGACGTCGTTGCGGACCACGCCCTTCACGTTCGAGAACGAGCCGGCCGTAACGAAGCCGTCCTCCGTCGTGGTCGTGGTCAGAACCGGACCCGGACGGCAGGTCGCCGTCTGGACCTGCGGCGTACCGCACGTGCCCGACGATCCACCCCAGGCCAGCGGGAACTCGATGCCGCGCAGGATCTGGGTGTTCTGGAACTCGGAGTAGAAGGCGTCGATGGTCGAGGAGAAGCGATCGTTCGGACGCCATTCCAGGGTACCGGCGAAGCCGTCCCGCTCCAGCTCGCTGGACATGACGTAGGGCTTGGTCCCGCCGATCACCAGCGAGGTCGGGGTGGCGTTGGGATAGCCCCAGGCGTTGAAGCGCTCGGACTGATAGGGGCTGGTGATGTGGGCATAGCCGATGGCGACGCCGATCGTGTCGTCGGCGAACTGATCGATGTAGGACAGGCTGTAGCGGGTGCCGGTGTCGGTCGTGCCGGCGTTCAGCGCGCCGATGTCGTTCATCTCGTAGCGGACGTTGCCGGCGATGGTGCGACGGCCATAGGCCAGCGGGCGGATGGTCTGAAGATCGACCGTCCCGGCCAGACCCTGACCCACCAGGGCGCTGTCAGGGGTCTTGTAGACGGTCACGCCGCCCAGAAGTTCCGAAGGATACTGGTCGAACTCGACGCCGCGGTTGTCGCCGGTGGTGACCTGTTCACGGCCGTTCAGCAGGGCGGTGGTGAAGTCGGGGCCCAGGCCGCGGATCGAGATCAGCTGACCGCGACCGTCCAGGCGCTGGACCGTCAGACCGGGCAGACGGGCAAGTGATTCGGCGATCGAGACGTCCGGCAGCTTGCCGATGTCCTCGGCCGTGATGACCTCGACGATCGAGGTGTTGCGGGCCTTGGCGGCGATCGAGTTGGCGATCGAGGCGCGGATGCCGGTGACGACGATCTCGTCGACCTGGGTCGCGTCCTCGTCCTGTGTGGTCTGGGCGTAGGTGGGGCCGGCAAGCGCCAGCAGCAGGCCTGCGCCGACGGCGGCGCCGGTCATCAGACGCGAACGCGTGGTGAAACGATTGGTCATTGTCATCTCCCTGGGGCTGTCCGCGTTTCTGACGCTGCCGATCAAGCCTTCGCAAAAATATGCAAAGAATGACGGTTCTTGCAAGCCCGTAATGATCGGGGCGTGAAAAAGGCGCTTCTGCCGCAGCGTAACACGCACTTTCCACGCCCATATTGCGGCGCAACACGGCGATCCATGCCGAATCTTGCCGCTCCGGAAACGGTTGACAGCGGCAATCTGTTTTGCAAAATCTTGCAAAGATGCTGGGTGGACGATGTATCCCCCACACGCTTTTGAGGGACGGATGGATCATCTGACGTCAAGAACCCGGTACAGGAATGCAGCCGCCGGTCTGCTGGGTGCCCTGGCGTGCATGATCGTGCCGACCACCGGCGCGGCCCAGGCGCCGACCGACTTCCGCGCGCGCCTGCCGCAGGACGAGGTGATCTACTTCCTGCTGCCCGACCGGTTCGAGAACGGCGACCGATCCAACGACACCGGGGGGATCGCGGGCGGCAAGCTCCAGCACGGCTTCGACCCGACCGACGAGGGCTTCTATCACGGCGGTGATCTGGCCGGACTGACCGCGCGTCTGGACTATATCCAGGGCCTGGGCGCCACCGCCGTCTGGCTGGCACCGGTGTTCAGGAACAAGCCGGTCCAGGGCGAACCCGGCCGCGAGTTCTCGGGCGCGCACGGCTACTGGATCACCGACTTTACGACCGTCGATCCCCACTTCGGCACCGACGCGGAGTTCAAGGCCTTCGTCGATGCCGCCCATGCGCGCGGCATGAAGGTCTATATGGACATCATCGCCAACCACACGGCGGACGTGATCCGTTACCGCGAATGCCCGGCCAACGACTGCGCCTATCGCAGCCGCGCCGACTATCCGTACTCACGGCAAGGCGGGATCGAGGGTGCGGCGATCAACGCCGGGTTCGACGGCACGAATTTCGAGCGGCTGACCCGACCCGACTACGCCTACACCCCCTATGTGCCCGAGGCCGAGGCGACGGTGAAGGTTCCGGCCTGGCTGAACGACCCGATCTATTACCACAACCGTGGCGACACGACCTTCAAGGGCGAGAGCTCGCTGGACGGCGATTTCGCAGGACTCGACGATCTCTACACCGAGAACCCGCGCGTGGTTCAGGGGATGATCGAGATCTATGGCGACTGGATCGACCGCTACGGCATCGACGGCTTCCGCATCGACACCGCCCGCCACGTGAACTCCGAGTTCTGGCAGGCCTTTGTTCCCGCCATGCTGGAGCGCGCCCGCGCGAAGGGCATCCCCAACTTCCACATCTTCGGCGAGGTCTATGACCACGACCCGGGCATCCTGGCGCGGTTCACCCAGGTGGATCGCTATCCAGCCGTGCTCGACTTCGCCTTCCAGACCACCGCCACCGATGTCGCCAACGGGGTCAAGGGGACCGACGCCCTGGCCAAACTCTATATGGCCGACGCCCTCTATGCCGGGGGCGAGGCCGGGGCGATGCAGTTGCCGACCTTCCTCGGCAACCACGACATGGGCCGGATCGGCGGCTTCATCGCCAAGGCCCATCCGGACGCTTCGGCCGACGAACTGCTGGCCCGCACGACCCTGGCCCACGCCCTGATGATGTTCGGCCGGGGCGTGCCGACGATCTATTACGGCGACGAACAGGGCTTTGCTGGCATCGGCGGGTACGGTGCCGCGCGCGCGGACATGTTCCCGAGCGAGGTTGCCGACTATGCGACCCACCCCCGGATCGGCGGTGCTGGCGAATCCTTCTCGACACAGGCACCGATGTATCGCCGCCTCGCCGAGATGGCCCGCATCCGCGCGGCCTCCCCGGCCCTGCGCCGGGGTCGCCAGATCGTGCGCGCGACGAGCGAGACGCCCGGCCTGTTCGCCGTGTCGCGCGTCATCGACGGCGAACCCGGTGAGACCCTGATCATCTACAACTCGGCGACCACGCCGATCACCGTCAATATCGAGGTCGCGACCGCGTCACAGGACTGGAGCAGCCTGCGCGGGTCCTGCCCCGCCGCATCGGCACCCGGATCGATCCGGGTTACCGTTCCCGCCCTCGACTACATGATTTGCGTATCGAAAGACCCTGCGTGACCGTCCAGACCCTGAGCCATCCCGAAACCACGACCGAAACCGCGACCGAATGGTGGCGGGGAGCGGTGCTGTATCAGGTCTATCCGCGCAGCTTCGCCGACAGCAATGACGATGGGATCGGCGACCTGCCGGGCATCACGGCCCATCTGGATCATATCGCATCCCTTGGCGTCGATGGCGTCTGGCTGTCGCCCTTCTTCACCTCGCCGATGAAGGATTTCGGCTATGACGTCGCCGACTATACCGACGTCGATCCGATCTTCGGGACCCTGGCCGATTTCGACGCCCTGGTGACGCGCGCCCACGAACTGGGGCTCAAGGTCATCATCGACCAGGTCTATTCCCACACTTCAGACCTGCACGCCTGGTTCCAGGAAAGCCGCCAGAACAGGATCAATCCCAAGGCCGACTGGTACGTCTGGGCCGACGCCAAGCCGGACGGCTCCCCGCCCTCGAACTGGCAGTCGGTGTTTGGTGGTCCCGCCTGGACCTGGGACGCGCGCCGTCACCAGTACTACATGCACAACTTCCTGAAGGAGCAGCCGCAGCTCAATGTGGCCAATCCCGAGGTGCAGGATGCCCTGATCGACGCGATGCGGTTCTGGCTGGACCGGGGGGTGGACGGGTTCCGTCTGGATGCCATCAACTTCGCCATCCATGACCCGAAGCTGACCGACAATCCGCCCCTGACCTCGAACGGCAAGCGGACCCGACCTTTCGACTTCCAGGACAAGATCCACAACCAGTCCCAGCCGGGCATCCCGGTCTTCCTCGGCCGCCTGCGCGCCCTGGCCGACAGCTATGCCGGCGACCGGTTCCTGGTGGCAGAGGTCGGTGGCGACCGTGCCAATGCGGAAATGAAGCAGTATACCCAGGGCGACCGCCTGCTTCATTCCGCCTACGGATTTCTTTATCTGTATGCGGATCATCTGGACGCTGAGCTGGTCCAGAAGGGCCCCGCGATGTGGCCGGGCATGGATGGCGAGGGCTGGCCATCGTGGACCTTCTCCAACCATGACGCGCCGCGCGCCATCTCGCGCTGGTCCGAAGGTCGCGACGAAAAGGCCTTCGCCGAGATGGCGATGCTGCTGCTGATGTCCCTGCGCGGCAACGTCTTCGTCTATCAGGGCGAGGAACTGGGCCTGCCCCAGGCCCATGTGCCGTTCGACCGCCTCGTCGACCCCGAGGCCATCACCAACTGGCCCGAAACTCTGGGTCGCGACGGCGCCCGCACCCCGATCCCCTGGAAGGCCGACGCCGTCCAGGCGGGCTTCTCATCCGTCGAACCTTGGCTGCCGATCGACCCGCGGCACTATCCGCTGGCTGTGGATGCGCAGGAGGCCGATCCGAGCTCGATCCTGCATTTCAGCCGCCGTTTGATCGGGTTGCGGCGCCGCTATGGCGCCCTGCGGACGGGTACGATGAGGATGGTTCAGGCCGGACCGCTGCTGGCTTTCGAGCGGGATGAAGGGGACGAGACCATGTTGTGCGTCTTCAACCTGGGGCATTCGGCGGAGGCGTGGGTGATGCCGGTCGGCTGGACTGTCGTGGAGGCGGTGAATGTGACCGACCCGTTGTCGGATTCCCTGCCGCCGCTCGCCGGCCTGCTGTTGGCGAAGGATACGTGAATTCCACCGGTGACATTCCTTCTCCCCTTGCGGGAGAAGGTGGCTCGCGGAGCGAGACGGATGAGGGGTCACGCGAACCTATCCAGCCGTCGTTGACACACTCACTATTGCCGACCGTGCGACCCCTCATCCGTCAGCCTTCGGCTGCCACCTTCTCCCGCAAGGGGAGAAGGATTTTATCCCCCGCAGGTCTCCCGGACGATCAGGTCCGTCGGGATGCGTTCGGACCGGCCGGCGCGATCGCCTGTGGAATCCAGCAGCTTGGACACCATCAATCGACCGGCCTTCATCGTGTCCTGAGCTATCGTGGACAGGGCCGGGCGGCTGTAGCGGCTGAAGGGGACATTATCGAAACCGATCACGGACACATCGCCGGGCACGGTCTTGCCGTGGTGCAGCAGGGACCGCACGGCCCCGAGCGCGATCAGGTCGGACGCCGCGACGATGCCGTCGAAATCCAGGCCGCGCGCCAGCATCGAATCCACCGAGGCCTCGGCCGACTCGACCTCGAAATGGGCGGGCACGACCAGGTCGGGATCGAGCGCCAGCCCCGCGTTTTCCAGCGCCTCCGCATAGCCGCGTTGCCGCTGCATGGCCTCGGGCGGATCCAAATCGCCCAGGAAGACGATGCGCTTGCGGCCCAGACGCGCCAGGTGCGACGTCGCCCTGCGCCCGCCGTTGATGTTGTCGGATCCAACCGAGCAATAGTTCTGGTCCGGCAGTTCGGCGCCCCAGACCACGAACCGGCTCTCGGTCTCGGCCATCCGGTTGAAGGCGCCGTGCAGGGTGCTCTGGCCCAGGAAGATCACGCCGTCGGCGCGGCTCGTGGTCATGGCCACCGACAGGTCGTCCAGGTTCGCCGGGGAGACGTGGCTCATGACCAGGTCGCAGCCCCGCTCGCGCGCAGCCTCGCCGACCCCTGCCAGCAGTTCCAGGAAGAAGGGATCGCTCAACCGCCCTTCCCGCCCCTGCGGGCGCGGCGTTACCAGGGCGATCGTGCCCTGGGCCCCGATCGGGCCGGCCGGCATGTAGCGCCGGAACGGATAGTCATGCTCGCGCGCCAGCTTCCAGATCGCCTGTTTGGTGCGGTCGTTCACGGCGGGACTGTCGTTCAGGGCGCGCGACGCCGTGGCGATCGACACACCGGCCAGCCGGGCCAGGTCTTCCAGACGGGTCGTCTTGCGGCTCAAGGATCGCGGGCTCCGACAGCGGTGTCTGCAAATTTTTCTGCAAATCTTGCTTACTCATGCGACGCCTCGGCCTCGCTTGGCAAGACCCTGTAATCAAGGAAGCGTCGCCATGATGAAACGCCGTCAATTTCTGGCCCTCTCGGCCGCCGCTGCGGGCACATCGGCCCTGATCTCAGGCCCCGTGCGGGCCCAGACCCCGGCGACCCGGGCCAGCGCCTCCTCCCCCGGCGGCGTCCTGACCGTCCAGGCCTTCACAGATAACGACGGCCGTCCGATGTATGCCACCAGCCGTCAGGGTCGGCCGGTGGTCGAGGACTCCCGGCTCGGCTTCCTGCTGACCGACGCGGTGGCGCTGGAGCGCGGCATGGCCATGACGGCATCGCAGCCGATGACCTTCGACGACACCTGGGAGCAGCCCTGGGGCGAGCGCCGGTTCATCCGCAATCACTACACCGAATGGCGGGTCGCCTTCGCCGAGACCGGGGTGCTAGGTCGCCGCGTGGATGTGGTCTTCCGCCTGTACGACGACGGCCTGGGTTTCCGTTACGAATTCCCCGAACAGGCAGGACTGAAGACCGTTCGCATCGGTTCGGAGCTGACCGAGTTCAACCTGACGGAAAACGGCACGGCCTGGTGGATCCCGGCCTGGGAATGGAACCGCGAGGAATATCTCTACAACCGCTCGTCCATCGACGCGGTCGGCAGCGCCCAGACCCCGATGACGGTCAAGGGCACCTCCGGCCTGCACGTCTCGATCCACGAAGCGGCCTGCGTCGACTATGCAGGCATGAACCTGCGTCGCTCGGAGGGCACGAAGTTCCGTGCCGCCCTGACCCCCGGCCTGACCAACGCGGCGGTGGTGCGCGAGGCGCCGTTCAACACGCCCTGGCGTACCTTGCAGGTTTCGGACACGGCCGCAGGCCTGGTCGAATCCAGCCTGATCCTGAACCTCAACGAGCCCAACAAACTGGGGGATGTCTCGTGGTTCAAGCCGATGAAATACCTCGGCGTCTGGTGGGAAATGCACCTGGAACTCAAGAGCTGGAACGCCGGTCTCAAGCACGGGGCGACCACCGTGAACGCCATCAAGCACATCGATTTCGCCGCCGAGCACGGCTTCGGCGGAGTGCTGGTCGAGGGCTGGAACGTCGGCTGGGACGGCAACTGGTTCGGCAACGGCTCGGACTTCAGCTTCACGCAAACCTATCCCGATTTCGACATCGAGGCGGTGACGGCGCACGGCCGGGCCAAGGGGGTCGAACTGATCGGTCACCACGAGACTGGCGGCAACGCCTTCCACTACGAGCAACAGATGGAGGCCGGCTTTGCTCTCTACGAGCGGCTGGGGATGCATTCGGTAAAAACCGGCTATGTCGCTGACGCGGGCGGGGCCCGTGTCGCGGGACCGGACGGCACGCCGGTCATGGCCTGGAACGAGAGCCAGGCCATGAGCCAGCATCACCTGCGCGTCGCCGAGGCCGCCGCCCGTCACAAGGTCGCCGTCAACGCCCACGAACCGTTCAAGGACACGGGCCTGCGCCGCACCTATCCCAACATGATCAGCCGCGAAGGCGCGCGGGGCATGGAGTTCAGCGCCTGGGGCCAGCCCGGCAATCCGCCCGAGCATGAGGCGAACCTGGTCTTCACCCGCCTGCTGGCCGGTCCGATGGACTATACGCCCGGCATCTTCGGCATGGAGACGCGCAGCCCCGGCGGCGTCCAGACGACCTGGGCCAAGCAACTGGCCCTCTATGTCGTCATCTACAGCCCGATCCAGATGGCCGCCGACCTGCTGATCCACTACGAGGCCAACCCAGGCCCGTTCCAGTTCATCAAGGACGTGCCCGTCGACTGGGCTGAGACCCGCGTGCTGAACGGCGAGGTCGGCGACTATGTCACCATCGCGAGGAAGGACCGGGCCTCAGACGTCTGGGCCCTGGGTTCCGTCACCGACGAACACCCGCGCGTCCTGACCGCCCCGCTCGACTTCCTCGATGACGGCCGCCGCTACCGCGCCGAGATCTACCGTGACGGCCCCGACGCCGACTACAAGACCAAGCGCGAATCTATCGTCATCGAGCAGCGCGAGGTCACCTCGGCCGACGTCCTGACCCTGGCCCTTGCCCCCGGCGGCGGTCAGGCGATCCGCTTCGTGCCTTTGGGACGGGCCCGCCGCGCATGACCCTCCAGGCTTCGATCCTGTCCGTCCGACCCCGGCTGTCCCCCGCCGCCATCGTCAACATGTGCGTCGGGTTTTTCGGCATCCAGATCGGATTCGGCCTCCAGAACGTCAACACCAGCCGCATCTTCCAGACCCTGGGGGCCGAGGTCGACAGCCTGGCCATCCTGTGGATCGCCGCGCCGATGACGGGCCTGCTGGTCCAGCCGCTGATCGGCCATCTCAGCGACAAGACCTGGGGTCGGCTGGGGCGGCGCAGACCCTATTTCCTGTTCGGTGCCATCCTGACCACGATCGCCCTGATCGCCATGCCGAACTCGCCCAGCCTGTGGTTCGCCGCCCTGATGCTGTGGGTCATGGACGCCGCGATCAACATCACCATGGAGCCGTTCCGCGCCTTCGTCGGCGACAATCTGAACGAGGACCAGCGGACCGCCGGCTATGCGATGCAGAGCGTCTTCATCGGCGCGGGTGCGGTCTTCGCCTCGGTCCTGCCCTGGGTGCTGTCGAACGTGTTCGACGTCGCCTCGGTCGCGCCAGCGGGCGTTGTGCCCGACAGCGTCCGCATCGCCTTCTATGTCGGGGCGGGGTCATTGCTGGCCGCCGTCCTGTGGACCGTGGTCACCACTCGCGAATACAGCCCCGAGCAACTCGCTGCCTTCGACCGCGCCGCCACGACCACGTCGCAGGCCGACGCCGAGGCCCCGGCCCGCTCGATCCGCGCCTATCTGATCGGCGGCCTGATCTGGCTGGCGGTCGGCGCGATCGGGTTCGCAGGCGTCGCCATTTCCGGGATCGAGAAGGAGCTCTACGTCCTGTTCGGCGGTCTGGCCGTCTTCGGTCTGCTCCAGATCGCGGTCGGGCTGATGCACCGGGCCCGGACCTCGAACGGCCTGTCGGAGATCGTCGACGACATCTTCCGCATGCCCGCCACCATGCGCGACCTGGCCATCGTCCAGTTCTTCAGCTGGTTCGCCCTGTTCGCCATGTGGATCTACACCACGCCCGCCGTCACCGCCGTCCACTATGGCGCAGCGTCGCCGACCTCGACCAGCTATGGCGAGGGGGCGGACTGGGTCGGCGTCCTGATGGGGGTCTATAACGGGGTCGCGGCGCTGGCGGCCTTCATGATCCCGGTCCTGGCCAAGCGGATCGGCCGACGCGGGGCCCATGCCCTGAACCTGGCGCTCGGCGGTCTCGGCCTGATCGGCATCTTCCTGGTCCGCGATCCGGCCCTGCTGTGGCTGCCGATGATCGGGGTCGGCTTCGCCTGGGCCTCGATCGTGTCCATGCCCTACGCCATCCTGTCCGGCGCGGTGCCGTCCAGAAAGATGGGCGTCTATATGGGCATCTTCAACATCTTCATCGTGGTGCCACAGCTGGTCGCCGCCACCCTGCTGGGCCTGATCCTCAAGAGTGTGTTCGACGGCCAGGCCATCTGGGCCCTGGTTATCGGCGGCGTCAGCTTCTTCATCGCCGCGCTCGCGGCACTGCGGGTCAAGGAAGCGGTGCGCGCCTGATGTCGGTGGACCGTCGCACCCTGATCGGCCTTCTCGCCGCCCTGCCCTTCGCGGGCACGGCTCGGGCCGACATCCCGACTGCCGGTCGTCTGGTCGAGCACCCCGACATGGCCTCGGCCCATGCGGCGACCCGCAACGTCACCGTCTGGCTCCCCCCCGGCTATGACGCGACCGACGCCCGCTATCCGGTCCTCTACATGCACGACGGCCAGAACCTGTTCGACGCGTCGAAAGCCGCCTTCGGCGAATGGGGCGTGGACGAGCATCTGGCGCGGCTGGGGCAGACGGGACAGGTCCGCCTGCCCATCGTCGTCGGGGTCTGGAACACGCCGCGGCGCCTGCGCGAATACGTCCCCGCCGACCTGATCGCCGCCCTGCCTGCCGAGGTCCGCGACAGCCTGCTGACGATGTACGGCGGCGCGCCCCTGTCCGACGGCTATCTGAGGTTCCTCGTCGGCGACCTGAAGCCGATGATCGACGCGACCTATCGCACCCTGTCCGGCCGCGACGACACCTTGATTGCCGGATCCAGCATGGGCGGGCTGATCTCGCTCCATGCGATGATGAAATACCCCGCAGTGTTCGGTTCGGCCGGATGCCTGTCCACCCACTGGCCGCTGCGGCTCGAGCGGCTGGAGGGCGACGCCCTGGAGCGGTGGCGCGAGACGGTCGTCGATGCCTGGTCCCGCGTCATCGCCGCCGGCCTGCCGGACCCTGCGACCCACCGCCTGTATTTCGATCGCGGCGACGAGACGCTGGATCAGTTCTACGCCTTCTTCCAGAGCCGCATCGACGCGGTGGTCCGCGCCGCCGGCTGGGGCCCCGACCGGTTCCGCACCCTCGTCTTCCCCGGTGCCGAGCATAACGAAAAGAGCTGGAACAGCCGGCTCGACGCCCCCCTGACCTTCCTGCTGCCCCCCTCCTGATGTTCGCGAGTATCCCGATGACCCTGTCCCGCCGCCTCGCCGCCTCCGCCGCCGTCTGCGCCCTGCTCGCCACCGGAGCCTGCGCCTCGATGGGCGAAGAGGCCTTTCTCATGCCGGACGTCGCCCCTCCCCTCGGCAGCGCCGTCGCTCCGGGCGCGCCGGGTGTCGCCCCGACCTGGTCCAGTGCCGCCAAACAGGGCGCAGGCGCGTCGTACGAAGCCTATGTCGGCGGCCAGTATCGCGACGGCGGTACGACCGGCAACGTCTCGCGCGTCTGGTTCTCCATCGCCGACGGCATCCTGACCGAGACCATGTATGGCCTGATCCACGAGGCGCAGATCAAGTCGATGCGCTTCGCCGTCATGACCGAGACCGGGCTTTCCGTCGAAGGGACCGACACGACCTCGCAGGTGTCCTACACTCATGCGGACGCCGAGGGGCGGCCCCTGTCCCCGGCCTATTCCGTCGTCACGACCGACAAGCAGGGCCGGTTCGAGATCACAAAGACGATCTACACCGACCCCGACAACCAGACCCTGATCGTCCGCGCCGAGTTCCGCGCCCTGAAAGGCCGCATCACCCCCTATGCCCTGCTCGAGCCGCACATGGCTAACACCGGGGTCGGTGACAGGGGTTCGGTCGGAACGCTGAAGGCGCCGCGCTACGACGACGCGACCGGTCCCTACGGCGTGCTGCGGGCGTCAGAAGGCGACGTCCATCTGGCCGCCGTGACCTATGAGCCGTTCGTCGCCGCCAGCGTTGGCTTCGTCGGCGCTTCGGACGGTCTGACAGATCTCGCGGACGGACGGCTGGACCACGCCTACCAAAGTACGGGCAATGCCACCGGCAACATCATGCTGACGGGCGGGCTGCCCTCTATCGAGCAAGGGTCCGTCGGTTCTCGGACCTTCGCCATCGGCTTCGGCGCAACGGAGCAGGCGGCCGCCGCCGCCGCCATCGCCAGCTACCGGACCGGATTCGACAATGTGCTGGCAAACTACAATGGTCAGGGCGACCGCGTCGGCTGGCAGGACTGGCTCGGCACCCTGAGCGAACTGCCCCGCATGGCTGAACAATCGACCGACGGCGGTAAGCTGGCCTATGCCTCGGCCCTGATGCTCAAGGTACAGGAGG
>NZ_JBIIAY010000090.1:0-13079 GCF_044239655.1 Brevundimonas sp. | reverse complement strand
ACGCCTATGAGCGGGCGCGGATGATGGAGTGGCTGTTCTGGGAGCAGTACAGCCACGAACCCTATGTCGCGGTGGCGCGGTTCCAGCGGCTGTATCTGGGCAAGGCCGAGGTCGAGGCGCGGATCATGGAGCGGGGCGAGGCGGCGCTGGACCGGCTGGAGGGGGCGCTGGCGGGGCAGGACTGGCTGGTCGGGGAAGGAATGACGCTGGCGGATATCGCCCTGGTCGCCTACACACGGATGGCGTTCGATGGAGGATTTGACCTTTCGACGCGAACGGCGACGCGAGCCTGGATCGGACGGGTCGAGGCGGCCCTGGCGCTGGGGTCGTACGACTGAGGACTGGTGCCGAGGTCAGGCTCAAGTGACCCGGAATGGGTCACTGACCCGTGGTTTTTCGACGGTCAACCCACTAGGAGCCGCCCCCGATCATCGGGACGCGCTATGGAACACGACAGTCACCTGCAGGCGATTTCAATCGATCTGGCCGCCTTGCGGTCGATCGTGCTCGGGCTCAGTCGAGCCATCGGCGGGCGTTCGCCCGGCGACATGGCCGATGTTCTTGAGGCCTTGTCGATCGAGGCCGACCGTCTGCGGCAGGAGTGCGGCGATACCGACAGCCCTACGCCAGCAGGCGCTGGTGCAGTCGTGCGCGCCTATATCGACAGCCTGACCGACGACGCCTCCACCCTGTCTCGCGCCCGCCAGGCGGGCCTGTCATGACGACCCGGACCGCAGCCTTTCGCCAGGCCATGATCCGCGGCCGCGTCGACACCCTGAAGGAAGTCATCTGGTTCCACCGTCAGCTCAGGCCCGAGCCGTGCGAAGATCGGGAAGGGCTCGCCCTGGCCCTGGCGGATGCCAATTCGACGATGGGAGACTGGCTGGCGGAACGACTGAAACAGGCCATCGCCGACAGTCGGATGACACCCGATCAGGTCGACGCCGTCCAGGCCAATCTCCTGCGCGAGGCCTACACGGCGAAAACCGGCAGACCGCCGCAACAGTCGGCATGTTCGCTCGAACGCCAGTAAATCCTGCTTCGACAATGTCTTGGCCCCGTCACCAGCCTGCGCGCGGGCATCTACGGTCCTTCGTCGGCATGCCCGTCGGCCAGGCGCTGGTCGCGAGCGCATAATTCAAGCACCCTGTCCTCAAACGGGGAGCGAGGTCCGGTGCAGGCGAACCAGAATGATCCGACGGCTGTAGCGTACAACGAGCGTGCGCAGGCGATGGCTGCGACAGAGATCTTTCTGCGCCTGGTGCGAAAGGCCTGCGATTGTTTCGAGGGCGACGACGTGGAAACGATTCTCGTCATCCTGACGGTCGCAGCCGCGAGTGCCGGCAAACACCTTCGCGATCCGGAACTGCTGCAGTCGCTGGGAACCCAATCGCTGCCGGATCACCTACATCAACCGACGAGCGGACGTTCCATCGCCGATTCGACGGGACTGCCGCGCGAAACGGTGCGGCGCCGTCTCAAGGCGCTGGTGGATGCGGGACGGATCGAGAAGGACGCCCGTGGATATCGAACCACCACCGGCATGCTGACCCGGAACCGGAACCGGGAGTTTGCACGCTTTATCGTCGGCGAGTTGAAGGCCGCGCCGCAAAAACTTGATCGGTTCTGATCGAACAGGAGCCCTATCGCCCGCCGGCGACCGGCCGTCCACCCTCTGCCCATTGCGGCGTGAACGCGCCGTCGGCCAGAGCGCGCAGGGGCTCGACCAGGGACTGGATGGCGGCGGTCATGAAGCCGATGTCGAGGTTGGCGATCGTGTCCTCGGCCGAGTGATAGGTCGGGATGGTGGCCCAGCCGGAGATGGTGTGGGCGACGATGCCTTTCAGGGCCAGGGCGTAGTTGTCGGACCGCTGGAAGAACTGCTGCTCCGGATAGGGATCGGTCGTGACGAGAGCCCCGCGCGCCTTCATCAGGGGGCCGAAGTCGGAGCGGTCAAAACCGGTCATCATCATGACGCCGGCGGGCAGGTTGGGGTCCTGTTTGCCGATCATCTCGATCTCCAGATTGGCGACGATCCGGTCGAGCGGCACGGGCGGGTGTTCGCCGAAATACTGCGAGCCCAGCAGGCCGATCTCTTCGGCGCCGTAGGCGACGAACAGGATGCTGCGTTTGGGCTGAGGGCCTGCCGCCAAGGCGTGGGCCAGTTCCATCACCGCCGCCGTGCCCGAGGCATCGTCATTGGCACCCGGCATCAGGACGCCGTCCACGACACCGAGGTGGTCGAGGTGGGCCGAGATCATGACCACGCCGGCCGTGGGGTCGGAGCCCTCCAGCCAGCCGATGGCGTTGACGGTCGAGGCGTCCTCCACCGTCGGCGTCCCGGGATCGAGGACGGCGGGGCCGGTCGCCGCGGCCAGGCGATCGAAGGCGTCAGGGCTTAGAATGAGGATGTCCGGCCGACCGCCCGGCTCTTCGCCGACCAGGGTGTAGGTCGGACGCTGGCGTGACCGCGCGGCCGCCTGTTTCAGGGTATCGGTCTCGCGCAGGACGATGACCCTGGCACCCGCAGCCCGCGCCGCGCCCATCAGGGGACGGAAGCCGGGGCCCTCGGGCGGGGAAATCAGGACGATGTCGGCCCTGGGCATGGCGGCGGGGTCCGAGCCGGTGGCGACCGTGCCCTCGATCCGCGTGCCCGAGGCGGACAGGATCGACAGCCCCTCCCCTTGCGCGACCGCGACCCCGCCGACTGTGAGGGTGGCATGGCCGCTGGGGGTGGTTTTGGTCAGGGGTGCGGTCTGGAGGAAGCCGGTCATGCCGGGCGCAGGGGTCAGGCCATAACGTTCGAACACCGAGGCGACATAGGTCGCGGCGACGACCTCATCCGGGGTTGCGCTGCCCCGACCGCGCAGGGCGGGCGATGCGAGGAAATTCTCGTGGGCA
The DNA here is from genome assembly GCF_044239655.1 of Brevundimonas sp. Classification (GTDB taxonomy): domain Bacteria; phylum Pseudomonadota; class Alphaproteobacteria; order Caulobacterales; family Caulobacteraceae; genus Brevundimonas. The sequence continues at coordinate 10,178 of NZ_JBIIAY010000090.1, read as the reverse complement.
CTGACCCAGGCGGGTTTGACCGTCCAGGCCTCCTGCGCCTGACCCGCCGTGGCGAAGGCGGCGACGAGGCCGGCGACGAGGAGCGTGCGGAGGTTCAGCATGAGACATTTCCGGATCGACTTTGCCCCGGTTTGATCGGCGGCCCCGGAACCGTCAAGCGGCGGTGCGACCCTCGACCGGAAATCGCAGACTTCCATAGACGAAAGACAAGTCGCGTACCGGGTTCGACCAAGCCGGGAACAAGACAGATAGAATTATTTTCCTACTGATCTCTTGCGCACCGGCACCGACGCCCCCACCTCCGTGCCTGTGGTCGTTGAAAACAGAATGGCTGACGCGCGATGGCGGGCCCGTTCAACCCCCATCGCTCTGGCGGTCCGCGCCACCCCTGCAATACAAGTTATTGATCTTGCTCGGACGGACCTGGCGGTTTGGCGGTTTGGCGCTGTGTTTTCAGACCGCCACCGCCAGTTCGACCCGCGACGAAGCGGAACGTGAAAGCCCCTCGCGAAACTTCGGGACCCGCGCTATCTTCATCCCATGAACGCGATGGACCTCAACCCCGGCCCGGCCACCCTTCACTATGGCGACGGCGAGTTCGCCGTGCTGAAGCCCGGCCCCTATGTGGTTTGCGCGGTGTCGGGGCGGACCATTCCGCTGGAGGCCCTGCGCTACTGGTCCGCCGAGCTTCAGGAACCCTATGCCGGTCCGGCCGAGGCCCTGACCCGCATCGGCCCCAAGGCCGCGTCCGGGACGTGATCCCGAACCGGCGGACCCTTTTGCTGGGTGCCGGTGCCAGTCTGGTCGCCACCCCGATCATCGCCGACCCCGAACCCCCGCCCATCCGCCGACCCTCCGAGACGATGCCCATGACCGGCAGACCGGTCCAGGGCGGCTTCATCTTCGGCCGGACCACGCCCGGTGCCTCCATCGAGGTGGACGGCACCGCCCTGACCCAGGCGTCCCGATCCGGCCTGTTCGTCGTCGGCTTCGACCGCGACGGCCCGGCCTCGACCCGCATCGCCACCGCCACCGCCACGCCGGACGCCGCCACCGGCCAGATGCGGGTGACGACCACGCCCGTCGCCGTCGCCCCCGGCAGCTTCCCCTCCAGCCGGATCGACGGCCTGCCGCCCTCCACCATCGCGCCCTCGGACCCCGACCTTCTGGCCCGCATCCAGCGCGAACTGGCCCTCAAGACCGCCGCCTTCCAGAGCCGGGCCGACACCGAGGATTTCGCCGGGGGCTTCGTCTGGCCGCTGGAGGCCTATCGCATCTCCAGCGCCTGGGGGGCGCAGCGGATCCTGAACGGCACGCCCGCCCGGCCCCACTACGGCATCGACCTGGCCGCGCCCCAGGGGACCCCGATCCGCGCACCCGCGCCGGGTCTGGTCGTGCTGGCCGAGCCGGACATGCATTTCGAGGGCGGCCTGACCCTGATCGACCATGGCCAAGGGCTGATCAGCGTCTATCTGCACCAGTCGCGGCTGGACGTGACGGCGGGTCAGCGGGTCCTGCGCGGCCAGCCGATCGGCCTTGTGGGCATGAAGGGTCGGGCGACCGGTCCGCACCTGTGCTGGCGCATGAAATGGCGCGACCGCAATCTGGATCCATCATTGATGGTCGGGGCCCGGGCACCGGATTTCGCCTGACGGTTGAACCCCGTTCGCCCGGTGGACGTTTGGCTAAATCATTCGTAATGTCAGCCGCCTGCCGGATTCGGCATTACGGTCAGAACACTGCATGTCCGCACTTCAGTCGCTCAGCATCCTGCTGGTAGACGACAACCAGCATATGCGGGCGATCACGTCCGCCATCCTCCAGTCCGCCGGCATTCGCAGGATACGCGAGGTCTCGGACGGATCGATGGCGCTCGAGGCCCTGCGGGAAGCCCCGGTCGACCTGGCCATCGTCGACTTCAACATGTTCCCTCTGGACGGGGTCGAGTTCACCCGGCTGGTCCGCAACAGCCCCGACAGCGCCAACCCCTATCTGCCCATCATCATGATGACCGGCCATTCCGAAAAGAGCCGGGTCTATGAGGCCCGCGACGCCGGGGTCACCGAGTTCGTGGTCAAGCCGATCACCGCCAAGGCCATCTTCGACCGCATCCAGGCCGTGATCATCCGCCCCCGCGCCTTTGTGAAGACCGACGGCTATTTCGGCCCGGACCGGCGGCGGAACAACGGTACCTATCGCGGCCCCATGCGGCGCTCGACCGATCCAAAGGACGCTCAGGTCTCGGGCGGCAACGCGGCATAGACCCGGTCGGGCCACCGTTTGTGGACCCAGAACCAGTCGACGGGGTTCTCCCGCACCCGCTTCTCGATGAAGCTGGTGATAGCCTGGACGCCCCGCGCGATGTCGGCCTGACGATCGCCGGTCTTCTCGATCTCGATCGGCTCATGCGCCGTGACCCGGAACCGCACGCCCGGCAGCCGGGTGACCGACAGGGGTTGCAGCACCGTGCCGTATCGGAGGGCCAGGCGGCTCGGGCCGGGCGCGGCGTTGACCGGCTGGCCGAAGAAGACGACCTCGGGACCTTCCGAGAATTTCTGGTCGTTCATCAGGGCGACGCTCTCGCCGCGCGCCATCCCGTTCAACAGTTCCCGGGCCCCGTCGCCGCCCTTGGGCGCGAACAGCTTGACGCCGTAGTCGGCCCGAAGCCTGACGATGCGGGCGTCGACATAGGGGTTGTTGGCCGCGCGATAGGTGATCTGGCACAGCACCCCCGAACCGACGATCGTCACCGCCAGGGTCTCGATATTGGCCAGGTGCCCGCCGACGAAGACCACCGGGCAGCCTGAGTCGCGGATGGCGTGCAGCCGGTCCAGCCCGACGACCTCGATCCGGCCCGAGGCCAGTGTCAGCTGGTCCATTACCGCCGTCTCGGCGAAGGCCCGGCCGGTCTGTTCCCACTGATCGACGGCCAGACGTTCCCGGGCCGCCGGTTCCATGTCGGGAAAGGCGATGCGCAGGTTGCGGATCACGGTCCGGTGGGTGCCCGTCTTCGGTCCCAGCCAGCGCAACAGCCCGCCCCCGAAGGCCGAGGCCCGCTCAAGCCCAAGCAGCCGCATCAGGCCGATGAAGGCGTCGAACCCCGCCGCCTCCAGCCGCCAGATCAGGTCTTGTTTGAAAGAGGCTCGCTCACCAGGCAATCGTAATCCCGCCGTCCACCACCAGGGTCTGGCCCGTCATATAGGCCGAGGCGGGGGATGCGAGATAGACGGCGGCGCCGGCGATTTCATCGGGCTGGCCGATCCGCTTCAGCGGGGCGGGGCCGGTGACCTCCTTCAGCAGGTCGGGGTTCTCCCAAAGGTAGCGGGCGAAGTCGGTCTGGACCAGACCCGGCGCGATGCAGTTGACCCGGATGTTGGAGGGCCCCCACTCCACCGCCAGGTTGCGCGCCAGCTGCATGTCGGCGGCCTTGGAGATGTTGTAGGCACCGATCAGGGCATTGCCGCGCAGGCCCCCGATCGACGACACGATGATGATGGAACCGTCCCTCCGCTCCAGCATCTGAGGCGCGACCATCTGGATCAGCCAGTGGTTGGAGACCACGTTGTTCTGGAGGATCTTGCCGAACTGCTCGTCGTTGATCCCCGCCATCGGCCCGGCATAGGGGTTGGTCGCGGCGTTGCAGACCAGGATGTCGATCCGGCCGAAGGCTGAGTTGGTCTCGTCCACGAGCCGCTGCAGGTCTTCCTTCGAGGCGATGTTGGCCGGGACCGCGATGGCCCGACCCTCTCCATACTTCGCATTGATAGCCGAGGCCGCCTCGTCGCAAGGCCCGGCCTTGCGCGAGGAGATCACGACCCGGGCCCCGTGTTCGGCCAGCCGCTGGGCGATGGCCAGGCCGATGCCTTTGGACGAGCCGGTGATGACGGCGACCTTGCCGGTCAGGTCGAACAGTTCCATGCGCTTGCTCCGTCGCGGTCATGACGCCGCCTGAAGCCATGGTTACGCCCTGCCCCCCGGGTGCGACAACGGTGACGTGGCGGAAAGGGCTGCGGTTTTCTTGCTTCTCTCCCTTGCGGAGGAGGTGTGGCGTTCAAGAGCCCCGGGTCCTGACTCGGTTCAGCCCGAGGATAGGGTACACGAAGGCAACGAAGATCAGAGGCCGTCCCATGCTGCAAGGCGAAAGCCGACTACCCCGTGATCCCGATATCGCTTCGCTCGACGACAGGAGTGATTGTCCGCAATACGCGGGCGAATAGCGGAATGCCTCACACCACCTCCAGCACCGTCTCCACCGGTCTTCCAATCCGGGCACCCTTGCCCGTCTCCACGATCGGCCGCTCGACCAGCACCGGATCGGCGATCATGGCCGCCACGATCGCCTCAGCATCGGCGCCGGAGGCCAGCAGCGCCCTGGCCCCCTCCTCCTTGGTCCGCAACAAACCACGCACGCCACCACCGGTCGCGGCCCCCAGCCGCTCCAGCGTCGCCCGGTCCCAGCCGACCTTCATGTAATCGACCACCAACGGCGACAGCCCTCGCGCCTTCAACAGAGCGAGGGCCGCGCGCGACGTGCTGCACGTCGGCTTGTGATAGATCGTGACCGACACGTTCAGCGCGCGGCGTCCATCTGAAGCCGGTCCAGCGCCGAGATGCCTTTCAGGCCGGTGACGTGCAGGATGATCTGGATCACCATGATGACGCCCGACAGTGCGACCTGCCACATCGGCGTGACCGGAGAGCCGGGGCTCATGGCAGCGGCGAACGGCGACGCCACCACGCTGATCAGACCGAGGGCCAGCAGGGCCAGGAACAGGATCGCGATCCATTTCTTGGGCGAGCGCCACTGGATGAAGGCAAAGACCACCTGGGCCACGATCATCGCGTAACCCAACCAGATCGTTCCCTGCATCGTCGCCTCCACGATCGCACCCGCGCCGGGGGTCTGGGCCTCGGCTGCCGCAATGGCTTCGGCGGCGATCTGTGGCTGGGTGGCCATCCAGACGGCCCCGATGATGCCGACGATCACCCCGATGATGATCGAGATGGCGCTGGCACGGGCGGCCTTTTCGGCCTGGGCTTCGGTCGCCACAGGGGCGTTGGGCAACAGGTGGGTCATCGGTTCCTCTCCAAGAATGTAAAGCGACCTTAACATCGCGCGACGGCGAGTAAAGCCCGGATTCGCATCCTCCGATCGCTGTCCCTTCACCTTTCCGGCCGACCTCGCTAGGGTCCGGCGATGCGGATTCTCCAGCCCGATCAGGCCGTCCTCGACCACGTCGCGGCCAGGGAAGCGACGATCGTGGGCCGGACCCTCGACTGGGCCGAGATCAACTCCGGCAGCCGCAACACCGACGGCCTGAACGCCGTGCTCGACATTCTGGACACGCAAGCCCGTCGCCTTCCGGCCGAGGTCACCCGCATCCCGACACAAGGCTCGACCACCATTGGCGACGACGGCTCAGTGCAGTCCCTCGCCCACGCCGACGCGCTGAAGATCACCGCCCGCGCGTCCGCCCCCATCCAGGTCGTGCTGACCGGCCACTACGACACCGTCTTCCCCGCCGACAGCCGGTTCCGGTCGGTCACCACCCGCTCCGACGGCGCCCTGAACGGCCCCGGCGTCGCCGACATGAAGGGCGGCATCTCGGTCCTGCTGGCGGCGCTCGAAGCCTTCGAGACCCATCCCGACCGCGCCAACCTGGGCTGGACCGTCCTGCTCAGCCCCGACGAGGAGATCGGCTCCCCTGCCTCCGCCCCCCTTTTGGCCGAGCTCGGCGCGGCGGGTCACGTCGGCATGACCTATGAACCGGCGCTCGCCGACGGCACCATGGCAGGGGCCCGAAAGGGCAGCGGCAACTACCATTTGATCGTCACCGGCCGCGCCGCCCACGCCGGCCGGGCCTTCCATGAGGGGGCCAATGCCATAGCCGGCGCCGCCATCATCGCCGCCGCCCTGCACGCGCTGAACGGTCGCCGCGAGGGCGTCACCGTCAATGTCGCCAGGATCAGCGGCGGCGGGGCCCTGAACGTCGTCGCCGACAATGCCGTGGTCCGTTTCAACGTCCGCGTCCCCGACGCGCAATCCGCCGCCTGGATCACCGACGCCGTCGCCGAGATCGTCGCCACGCCGCCGTTCGAGGGCCTGACGCTGGACCTGCACGGCGGCATGACCCGCGCGCCCAAGCCGATGGACGCCTCTCAGGTCGCCCTGTTCGAGGCCGTCCGCGCCACGGGTGCCCTGCTGGGTCAGCCCATCGCCTGGACCCCGTCCGGCGGCGTCTGCGAGGGCAACAACCTGCATGCCGCCGGCCTCTCCAACATCGACACCCTGGGGGTGCGCGGCGGCGACATCCATTCGGATCAAGAGTTCGCCTGGCCCGACAGCTTCGTCGAGCGCGCACAGTTGAGCGCCCTGATCCTGTGCAAGCTCACCACGGGCGAGATCGACGCCCACGCGCTCAAACGCCTGCGTCTGGAGACGATGTAGATGCTCGTCGTCCGCCCCGCCGGCCCCGCCGACCTCGACCACCTGCTGGAGCTTGCCATCCTCAGCGGCCCCGGTTTCACCAGCCTGCCCGAAGACCCGGACCAGCTGACCGAACGCCTCGACCTCAGCCGCGACAGCTTCACCGGCAGCCTCCCGCCCCAGGAATGCTGGTACACCCTGATGCTCGAGGAGAGCGACACCGGCGACGTCGACGGCATAGGCAGCGTCAAGGCCGCCGTCGGCCTGAAACGCCCCTTCTTCTCCTATCGGGTGGTCAACAACGCCTCGTCCTCACCCTCGCTGGACATCAAGATCGAGCACCAGACCCTGGTCCTGGTCAACGAATGCACCGGCTGGTCCGAAGTCGGCTCCCTGTTCCTCAAGGCCGACCGGCGAAAGGGCGGTGCAGGCCGTCTGCTGTCCCAGTCCCGCTATATGCTCATCGGCGCCGAGCCCGAGCTGTTCGCCGAGACTGTCCTGGCCGAGCTCAGGGGCGTCTTCACCCCCGACGGCGCCTGCCCGTTCTGGGACCATGTGGCCCACAAATTCTTCCCGATGGAGTTCGATCAGGCCGACATGATGACCGGCTCGACCGACAAGCAGTTCATCCTCGACCTCGCCCCCCGCCACCCCATCTATGTGAACCTGCTGCCCGAACCCGCCCGCGCCGTGATCGGCAAGGTCCATCCGCAGGGCGTCCCGGCCATGGCCCTGCTGGAATCCGAAGGCTTCCGCCCCAACGGCCTTGTCGACATCTTCGACGCGGGCCCGACCGTCAGTTGCCCCCGCGACCACATCCGCACCGTGCGCGACGCCCGCCGCATGACCGTCGCCATCGCCCCAGAGGTCGAGGCCGAACTGCCCAGTTTGATCTCCACCGGCCGCGTCGGCGCCTTTCGGGCCGTCCGCCAGCGCGCGTCGCTGGACGGCGACACCGCGACCCTGTCCTCCGAAACCGCCGACGCCCTGAAGGTCCGCGCGGGCGACACAGTGCGGATCAAGGCCTGAGCATCCCATGACCCATTTCACCTCCACCAACCCCGCCACCGGCGAGACGGTCTGGGAAGGCCACGCCGCCTCCCCCGCCGAAACCGCCACCGCCGTCGAGGCTGCCCGCGCCGCCTTCCCCGACTGGGCCGACCGCCCGCGCCAGCACCGCATCGACGCGATGAAGCGCTATCAGGCCGCCCTGAAATCCCGCGCGCCAGCCATGGCCGAAGCCATCTCTCGCGAGACCGGCAAGGCCCTTTGGGAAACTACCGCCGAACTCGGCTCCATGGCCGGCAAGGTCGATATCTCCATCCGCGCCTATGACGAGCGCACGGGCGAACGCACGGCCCAGACGGCCTTCGGTTCGGCCACCCTGCGCCACCGCCCTCACGGCGTGGCGGCGGTGCTGGGCCCGTTCAACTTCCCCGGACACCTCCCCAACGGCCATATCGTCCCCGCCCTGCTGGCCGGCGACACCGTCGTGTTCAAGCCGTCCGAAGAGACGCCCCACACCGGTCAACTGATGGCCGAATGCCTGGCCGAGGCCGACCTGCCCGACGGCGTCTTCAACATCGTTCAGGGCGGCCGCGACACCGGCGCCGCCCTGCTGGACCAGCCGATCGACGCCCTGATGTTCACCGGCTCCGGCGCGGCGGGCGCGCATTTCCGGCGCAAGTTCGCGGACAACCCGCACGTCATCCTGGCGCTGGAACTCGGCGGCAACAATCCGCTGGTGGTCTGGGATGCGGGGGATGCGGAAGCGGTCGCCGGCCTCGTCGTCCAGTCCGCCTTCGTCACCACCGGCCAGAGATGCAGCTGCGCGCGCCGCCTCATCATCCCCGAGGGCCCCGCCGGCGACGCCGTCATCGGGGCCATCGACGCCATGGTCGAGCGGCTGATCTTCGCCCCCTGGGACCAGACGCCGGAGCCTTACGCAGGCCCCCTGATCTCGCCACGCGCCGCCGACGCCGCCCTTTCCGCGCTCCAGCAGCGCATCGACCTCGGCGCCCGCTTCATCCGCCCGTCCGGCCCCGTCGAAGGCCTGTCCGGTGCCTTCGTCCGCCCCGCCCTCATCGACGTGACGGGCGTCGACGTTCCCGACGAGGAGATCTTCGCCCCCTTCCTGTCGATCACCCGGGTCCCGACCTTCGACGCCGCGATCCAGGCCGCCAACGCCACCCGCTACGGCCTTTCCGCAGGGCTGATTTCGGACGACCCCGCCAACTGGGACAGCTTCATCCGCCGCATCCGCGCCGGCGTCGTCAACCTCAACCGGCCGACCACAGGCGCGGCCGGAGACATGCCCTTCGGCGGCCTGGGCGACAGCGGCAACCACCGCCCCAGCGCCTGGTACGCCGCCGACTACTGCGCCTATCCGGTGGCGAGTTTCGAGGCCGGGGCGGTGAAGAACATCGAGGGCGAGATGCGGGGGCTCAAATGACCTCCCTCTCCCCTTGTGGGAGAGGGCTTGAGCGCCCGAGAGCGTCAGCGATCGGTCTTGCGCGAAAGGGTGAGGGGTCCAGCCGTGGGTCAGCCTCCACCGCTTTACCCCTCACCCGCCCGCGCCAGGACGATGGCCAAGCGGCCATCGTGCGCGGCCTCCCTCTCCCACAGGGGGAGAGGGTTCGTTGAAAGCCATCGAGGCCAACGCCGACGGCCTGATCGGCCCGACCCATTCCTATGCCGGCCTGTCCCCCGGCAACCTCGCCTCCGGTCGCAACAAGGGCGACGCCTCCAACCCCCGCGCGGCCGTCCTGCAAGGCCTGCAGAAGATGAAGCGGCTCGCCGACCTCGGCCTGCCCCAGTTCGTCCTGCCGCCGCACGAACGGCCCGACATCCCCTTCCTGCGCACCCTCGGCTTCACCGGTTCCGACGCCCGGGTGCTGGAACAGGCGTGGAAGGACGCCCCCGCCATCGCCGCCGCCGCCTGCTCCGCCTCGCCGATGTGGGCCGCCAACGCCGCGACGGTGACGGCATCCGCCGACAGCGCCGACGGCCGCGTCCACTTCACGCCCGCCAACCTCGTCACCAACCTGCACAGGTCGCTGGAGCACGCCCAGACCAAGCGGTCGCTTCAGGCGCTGTTCCAGCACCCCGACCATCACGCCGTCCACGACGCCCTGCCGTCCGTCGCCCATCTCGCCGACGAGGGCGCGGCCAATCACGTCCGTCTATGTGCCGATCACGGCGAGCCGGGCGTCAACCTTCTGGTCTGGGGCCGCGACGCGCATCAAGCCTGGGACGGCCCCTTCCCCGCTCGCCAGACGCGTCAGGCCAGCGAGGCCGTCGCCCGTCGCCACGGCGCGTCAGGCGCCGTGCTGGCCCAGCAGTCCCGCGCCGCGATCGCGGGTGGCACCTTCCACAACGACGTCGTCTGCGTCGGCGCGCTCGACACCCTGTTTCACCATGACCTCGCCTTCGAGGACACGGCCGCGACCCACGCCGCCATCCGCGCGGCCGCCAAGGGGTTCGAGCCGATCTTCGTCCAGGTCTCCTCCACCGACCTGCCGCTGGCGGACGCCATCTCTAGCTATCTGTTCAACTCGATGCTGGTGCGACTGCCCGGCGAGGACCGCCTGACCCTGATCTGTCCGACCGAGACGGAAGCGAACCCCCGCGCCCATGCGGTGGCCCAGTCCCTGGCCGCCTCCAACGGATCGATCGGCCGGGTCGAATACGTCGATGTGCGCCAGTCGATGAGGAACGGCGGTGGCCCGGCCTGCCTGCGACTTAGGGTCGT
>NZ_JBIIAY010000195.1:0-3398 GCF_044239655.1 Brevundimonas sp. | reverse complement strand
CCGACCATCGCCATGGTCAACGGTTGGTGCTTCGGCGGCGGATACGGTCCGCTGTTTTCCTGCGACCTCGCCATCGCGGCGGACGAGGCCCAGTTCGCCCTGTCCGAGATCAACTGGGGCATCCTGCCTGGTGGTGGGGCGACAAAGGTCGTCGTCGACCTGATGCCGATGCGCGACGCCATGTATCACGCCATGACGGGCAAGTTGATCGACGGCAAGAAGGCCTCGGAATGGCGTCTGGTGAACGAAAGCGTTCCGTTGGCCGGACTGGAGGCCCGCGTGCGCGAGCTTGCCGGCGTCCTGCTGAAGAAGAACCCGGTGGCGCTGAAGGCCACCAAGGACGCCGTTCGGCGGGTCAAGGAGATGACCTACGACAATGCCGAAGACTATCTGATCCGGGCCCAGGAGGCTGCGAACTCCTACGACAACGACGGCCGCAAGGAAGGCATCAAACAGTTCATCGACGACAAGACCTACAAGCCCGGTCTCGGGGCCTATGAGTTGAAGCAGACGTCGGCCTGATCTGTCCATGGGGCCAATCGACGACACGGCCTTTCAGGCCCGCCGCCAGCCGGACGGGCTGGCGGCGATCGATCTGGCCTCGGGACGCCGCTGGACCTACGGCGCGCTGGACCGCGCGGTCGGGCGGTGCGCCGACCTGCTGAGGCACCGCCACGGCTGCGCTCTCGGCGACCGCGTCGCGTCGCTGGCGAGGAACCGGGTCGAGCTGATCATTCTGCATCTGGCCTGCGCCCGGGCGGGTCTGATCTATGTGCCGCTCAATTGGCGGCTCAGCGGGCCGGAGATCGCAGTGCTGATCGCGGATGCGGAGCCCCGGCTGATCGTCGGCGACGCAGGGATGCGGGACCTCGCGCCGATCGACGTGACGCTCGGCGACCTGGCGCAGCAGATCGACGGGCATGGGGCGATGTTCGCCGAGCCTGCCGATCCGGAGCAGGTGTCGCTGATCCTGTTCACCTCGGGCACGTCCGGCACACCCAAGGGCGTGATGCTGAGCGAACGGGCGCAGCGTCAGACCGCGATCAATTTCAGCCTTCTGGGTCAGGTCGATTCGCACAGCCGGATCCTGATCGACTCGCCGATGTTCCACATCATCGGGCTGATCACCAGCGTGCGGCCGATCGTGATGCAGGGCGGTGTCATGCTGGTCTCGGACGGGTTCGAGCCCGCACGGACGCTCGGCCGCTTGTCCGATCCGGACCTGGCGGTGACCCACTATTTCTGCGTGCCCCAGATGGCGGACCGGATTCGCGCGCAGCCCGAGTTCGACGGGGCGCGCCTGGGGCATCTGACCGCCTTGTTCACGGGCGGTTCGCCGCATTCGGCGGCGTCGATCATGGCCTGGCTGGACGCCGGCGTGCCCGTCGTCGATGGGTTCGGCATGAGCGAGGCGGGCACGGTCCTGGGCATGGCGCTCGATCCGGCGATTATCGCGGCCAAGGCCGGGGCCGCAGGCATCCCGGCGCCGGGGATCGCGCTGCGTCTGGTGGATGCAAGCGAAAACGATGTGCGGCCGGGTGAGCCGGGCGAACTGCTGCTGCGCGGTCCCAATCTGTTCAGCGGCTACTGGCGACGGCCCGACGAGATGGCGAGGGCTTTCACCGCCGATGGCTGGTTCCGGACCGGAGACATCGCGGTCTGCGATGCCGACGGCTATCTGACCATCGTCGATCGTCGCAAGGACATGTACATTTCCGGCGGCGAAAACGTCTATCCGGCCGAGGTCGAGGCGGCGCTGGCCGACTTTCCCGGTCTGATCGAGACCGCCATCGTCGGCGTGCCCGATGCGCGCTGGGGCGAGGTCGGTGTGTGCGCCATGTCGCACGCCGACGCCGACGAAAACCTGGCCGAGCGGGTCCGTACGCATCTGTCGGGTCGCCTGGCCGGCTATAAACTGCCCCGGCATGTCTTGGCGGTAGAGGCCTTGCCGCGCACTGGCTCGGGCAAGGTCGGGAAGGGCGATCTGCGCACCCTGTGTCTGGCGATGCTGGAGGCCAGGGAAGGAGTGGCGTCTTCGGTTGGCTGACCCCGGGACGCAGTCTCGGCCCGAAACTGGTCGTCTGGAGTTGCTCCTGACCCTGGGAGCGCTGGCCGCGTTCGGGTCGCTGTCCATAGCGATGTATCTGCCGGGCCTGCCGGCGATGGCGCAGGAGTTTGATGGGGCGGCGACGGGGGTGCAGGACACGGTCGCGGCCTTTTCTCTGGGTCTTTGCGCCGGTCAGTTGATCTACGGTCCGGTCTCCGACCGGTGGGGGCGACGCGCGCCGCTGCTGTTCGGCATCGCCTTGTATTTGGTCGCGACCGTGGCCTGCATTGTCGCGTCGAACCTGTCGACCCTGGTCGCCTTCCGGTTCTTGCAGGGGCTGGGCGGCTGCGCGGGCGTCGTGATCTCGCGGGCCATCGTCCGCGACCGGTTCACGCCGCAGGAGTCGGCCGGCGTCTATTCCACATTGATGCTGATTCTCGGCGTGGCCCCGATCCTGTCGCCACTGGCGGGGGGCTGGATCATCGCTAGTTTCGGCTGGCGTGCGGTCTTCTGGGTCCTGCTGGCCTTCGGAGTCGCGCTGGGCGTCGTAGTGTGGCTACGGCTTCGCGAAAGTAGCTCTGCTGAATCGCGACATCGCGCTCGCTCGGAGCATCCCTTCCGCAGTTATTTGGCCATCCTCGGCGATCGTCGTGTCGCGGCATTCGTGATGTGCGGGGGCTTCGGCGCGGCAGGCACCTTCATCTATATGACCATGTCGGCCCATCTGCTGATCGACGGATACGGCGTGCCAACGACCGCCTTCGGCTGGCTCTACGGGGCCGGGTCGCTGGCCGTTCTGATCGGGTCCCAAGTCAATCGCGTGCTGCTGACCCGGTTCAGCAGCCACCGGCTTCTGATCTGGTCGACCCGGCTGAACCTGGCGGCCTGCATCCTGCTGCTGGCCAGCGTGTCGCGGTGGCCCGCCCTGATCCCGGCCTTCCTTATCCCGCTGTGCCTCGCCTTCTCCATGAACGGCCTGTCCAGCCCCAACGCGGCGGCGGAGGCGATGGGGGCGGCGGGTTGGCGCGCGGGGGCCGTCGCGGCGGTCATGGGGTTCGCCCAGTTCGGCATGGGCGCGCTCCTGGCCACCATCGCCGTCAGGGTGCTGGACGGCACCGCGTTCGAGATCGCCGCCATGCTGTGCGTCACCAGCGCCTGCGCGGTGGGCTGCCTCCTGTTCGCCGGCAAGTCGCCCGCCAAGGCCTGATCCGACGCTTGCCGATCATAAGTGATGCATACAGTATATAGTTGAACGCTCGTTGCCATCGGAGCAGTACGGGCGACCTCCGGAGGATGTCCCATGAAGGCCGAACTGCTGTTGACCGTCGCGCTGCTCAGCCTGTCGGGCATG
>NZ_JBIIAY010000089.1:0-13131 GCF_044239655.1 Brevundimonas sp. | reverse complement strand
GTGTCGATCTTGCAGTTCTCGAACCGCCAGTCCCTGGCATTGGCGATCGTGCCGGCGTCGCGGACGTCCCAGTCGAGGCGATCGAAGCGGAAATCCTCGAGCGGAGCCTGGGGATAGGCCGCCGCCTCGAACCCGACCTTGCCGCCGACGGCCTGGAAATCGGACATCCGGACATTGTGGATCCGTGGAATCCCCTGCGCTGCCGGAACAGGTGTTGCGAGAGCACGCCAGTAGTCCGGATAGTCGGTGATCGACGCCGGGATCTGGGCGTAGCTGTAGCTCGGGTACCAGTTGAGATTCACGCGCACGAGCGTCGCCACATCCTGCATCATCACGTCGCGGATGCGGATGTTGGAGATCACTCCCCCCCGTGTGTGACCCGACTTGAAGAAGATGCCCAGCGGGACGGGGTAGTCGATACGCAGTCCCGTCACCTCGATGTCCTCAAAGCCGCCCGACGTCTCCGACCCGAAGGTCATGCCGGCCAGGGCGTCGCGGACGATACAGTCCCGGATACGCACCTCCCGGCAGGGGCGCGCGACCCGCAGACCGTCCCAGTCGCGGCCGGCCTTGATGCAGATGGCGTCGTCGTTGACGGCCAGATCGCAGCGCTCGACCAGCACCCGTTCGGAGGAATCGATATCGATCCCGTCCGTCGACGGCCCGCGCCCTCCGATATTGTTGCGGATGATCAGGTCCGAGACCTTCACGTCGCGCGAATAACAGACATGTACGGTCCAGAAGCCCGACCGCGCCAGGTTCAGACCGGATACCTCGACCTCGTCGGAATCATAGACGTGGATCAGGCGCGGGCGACGGCAATCGTAGTCGGCGGCCCAGCGCAGGTCGCGCGGATCATAGTCGCGCCGCATGGCCCAGTAGCTGTCCCAGAAGACCTTGCCGTCGCCGTCGATCAGTCCCTCGCCGGTGATCTTCGCGCCGCGCTGCTGGTAGACGTTCAGAAGGCCGGCGGGCCAGTCCATCTCGATCCCGGCCACGCGCGTGCGAACCATAGGGTAGGCGGCCAGATCGCGCAGCCCCTTCACCGCCGCGCCGCGCCCGATCATCAGGGTCACGCCGGACTTCACGAACAGCGAGCCTGACAGATAGACGCCGGGCTTCAGCACCACCGTGCCGCCGCCCGCGCCCGCCGCCGCGTCGATGGCGGCCTGGATCGGACGGGTGTTGATCGTCTCGCCGTCACCGACGGCGCCGAACTCGGTGGCGTCGAAGGTGCGTCCGGTAGCCTGCGAGAAGGCGGGCGTCGCCGTGACGACGACTCCGGAGAGGCCGAGGCAAAGCAGGGATCGACGGTGCATGGTGGTCCTCCGCAAGGCGGGCGATCCGTGACGTCGGACGTCAACGTTTCCCACATTCTGTACTTTCGTCTCACGATAGCGAACGGTAGGGTGAAAACAAGACGCGTAGCCGTTACGGAGGTCACCCATGTCATTCCCGTCCCGCCGAGCCCTGACGTTTGCCGCGGTGTTGCTCTCCACCACAGCGACGGGGACCGCAGTGCAGGCTCAGGCATCGTCATCACTGGCTCCGGGTGTGGAGGCGGAGTGGCTGACCGCGCGCGCCCGTCCGGCCCTGAAGACCGACCCGTCGTCCCTGCCGTCGCGCGCCGAAGCGCTCGCCGCTGTCGAGTATGTCGCGTCGGCCCAGATCGCCGCCATGGCGTCAGAGCCGCTGGCCCTGTCGACGGGCAGCAACCTTAGCCAGATGTCGTCCAACTGGGTGGCGGCGACCTTCTACGTCGGCGCTGCGCGGCTGGCGCGCGTGTCCGACGACCCCGAGACCCTGCGGTTCCTGACCGCCGTGGCCGAGCATTACAATTACAGTGTTCGCGGCGCTCGCTCGGGCCCGACGATGCTGAACGCCGACGACATCGCCATCGGCGATCTCTACGAGGAACTCTATTCCCGGCGTGGCCAGGAAGGTGCCTTGATGCCCCTGCGCCAGCGTCTCGACTGGCAGGTTCCGCATCTGAATCGTTCGACGGAGACGCCGGCCCTCGTCTGGTGGTGGGCCGATGCGCTCTACATGGCGCCGCCGGTCCTGGCCCGGATGTCGGCCATCACCGGTGACCCGAAATACCTGATCGCCGCCGACAAGGAATGGCGTCGCACTGCCGAACGCCTCTGGGTCCCGGAGGAGCGCCTGTTCCTGCGCGACGAACGCTTCAAGGACGAGAACCATCGCGACGCCGACGGCGACCGGATCTACTGGTCTCGCGCCAACGGCTGGGTCATGGGCGGCCTGGCGCGCTGGCTGGAGAGCGTGCCGGCGGGCTTTGAGGGACGTCAGTACTACATCGATATCTTCCAGCAGATGGCCCCACGCATTGCCGGACTGCAGCAGGACGACGGCCTGTGGCGCGCCAGCCTGCTGGACCCCGAGACCTATCCGGAAGCCGAGAGCTCTGGCTCAGTCTTCTATGTCTACGCCCTGGCCTGGGGCGTGAACCACGGTCTGCTTGACCGTGCCACCTATCGGCCCGTCATCCAGCGGGGCTGGGCGGCTCTCAACCGTCATGTCCTTCCGAACGGCCTGATTGGCGCGGCCCAGAAGACCGGCGATCAGCCGGTCTCCACGGCCCCGACCGACACAGGCCTCTATGTCACCGGGACCTATATACTGGCCGGTCTGGAGATCGCCGACCTCAGCGGTCCGACCCAGTCCCTGCCCGTCGCCGAACCCGCGCGAGACAGCGCGGAGGTCATCGCTGGTACCACCCCGACCCCGCCCGCGCCGGTCACCGTCCGGGGACCGGAAGAACAGGCCCGCCGCGCCGCCGAGATGAGTGCGACCCGCGCCCTGGCCTATGACCCGGTCGTCCTCGGCCGTCCCTCGACCATCGAACGGCTGACTCCGCCGACCGACGAGGAGCAGATCCCCCGCGCTGTTGTCCGGTTTGCGCCGGACCGCCTCGACGACCTGTTATGGGAGAACGACCGCGTCGCCCACCGGATCTACGGACCAGCGCTGGAGGCTCGCGAACCGCCGTCAGGATCGGGCATCGACGTCTGGGCCAAGCGCGTCCGCTATCCGTTCATGGACCGCCAGCTGCGCTTCCCGAACTATCATACCGACCGGGGGGAGGGGCTGGACTTCTATGACGTCGGCCGCGGGCGCGGCGCGGGCGGCTTGGGCATCTGGTTCGACAACAAGCTGTGGACCAGCCGCAATTTCTCGACCTATCGCATCGAGGAGACCGGCGGCGATGAGGCCCGGTTCAGCGTCGACTATCGCCCGTGGCCCGTCGATGTGAACCGCCGGGTCTGGGAGACGCGCGAGGTCTCGCTGCCGATGGGGTCGAACTTCACCCGCATGACATCGACGATCCAGTCAGACAGCACCGAGCCACTAATCGTCGGCATTGGCATCTCGAAGCGCACCAACGACGCCGGAACCGGCTTCGTGACGCGTGACCAAAGGAACGGTCGCCTGATGTTCTGGGAGCCGGCTGACCCCGATCATGGCAGTCTCGGCATCGCCATCGTGGTCGACCCGGCAATGGTCGAAGGGTTTGCCCAGGACGCCGACAACTATCTGATCCTGGTGCGTGTCACGCCCGGCCAACCGTTCACCTACTCCGTAGGCTCCGCTTGGGACCGGGGACTGGACTTTTCTTCACGAGAAGCCTGGGAAAATTTCGTCGCGGAACAAGGAGCCAAACCAGGCGAGCTGCGGAGATAGCGCTTGGTCTCCAGCGATGGTGCATCTTGAAGAACGGCCCTCAGGCCTCGCAGCCGCACCTTGGACTATATCAGTGTGGAGGCGAGAATACTGTCTAGCGAAGCAGTAAATGGCGGTGCTGTCACTTTAATGTGAACTCTTCTCCGTTTGTCTGGGCGTAGCCCTTGATGGCGTGATGCATTGTGAGGCCGCTTTCGTTCATTCGCCACTGCTTTTCCGGCGGATATGATTCGTTAGGCGGTATGGCTGTACTTCCGGTTTGACTTGATTGCTCGGAATGCCGGGGAACTGAAGAGGGTTCGCGGCGTCTTGCACGTCGCTGCGTGGGGTGATCACAGGGCTGGATAGGCGAGTAGGCGCAGGTCCTTGACCTGTCCGGCCTCGGGGCGATCCGCGGTTGCCTTCAGCAACGCCGGTGGCTGACCGACGCCGAGCGCGATGGCGACCTTGGCCCGCGACGGGATCAGCGCGGGGGCCTCGGCCGCTCTCGGCAGGCGTTCGTGGTTCAAGGTTTCGATGGCGGTAAGCATACCCTCGGGGTGAGTGTCGACCTTGGACCCTCGCCAGATTCATGGACAGCGGCTCACCTGCCTCTGTTTTTCACCAGGTCCTCGACGACGGACGGGTCGGCGAGCGTGGAGGTGTCGCCGAGCGAGCCGAGGTCGTTCTCGGCGATCTTGCGCAGGATGCGGCGCATGATCTTGCCGGAGCGGGTCTTGGGCAGGCCGGGGGCCCACTGGATGGCGTCGGGGGCGGCGATGGGCCCGATTTCCTTGCGGACGTGGGCGACGAGCGCCTTCTTCAGGTCGTCATGCGGTTCGACCCCGGCGTTCAGGGTCACATAGGCGTAGATGCCCTGGCCCTTGATGTCGTGCGGGAAGCCGACGACGGCGGCCTCGGCGACGTCGTCGTGCAGCACGAGCGCGCTCTCGACCTCGGCGGTGCCCATCCGGTGGCCCGAGACGTTGATGACGTCGTCGACCCGGCCGGTGATCCAGTAATAGCCGTCCTCATCCCTGCGGCAGCCGTCGCCGGTGAAGTACTTCCCCGGATAGGTCGAGAAATAGGTCTCGAAGAAGCGGGCGTGGTCGCCCCAGACGGTGCGCATCTGGCCGGGCCATGAGTCGGTGATGCACAGGTTCCCGGAGGTGGCACCGTCGAGGACGACCCCTTCGGCGTCGACCAGTTCGAGTTCCACGCCGGGCAGGGGCAGGGTCGCCGATCCGGGCTTGAGGGCCGTTGCGCCGGGCAGGGGGGCGATGAGGGCACCGCCGGTCTCGGTCTGCCACCAGGTGTCGACGATGGGCAACCGCCCCTTGCCGACGACCTCGTGATACCAGCGCCAGGCCTCGGGATTGATGGGCTCACCGACCGTGCCGAGCAGGCGCAGGGAGGTCAGCGAGTGTTTGAGGACGGGTTCGTCGCCGTCACGCATCAGGGCCCGGAGCGCCGTGGGGGCGGTGTAGAATATCTCGACCTTGTGCTTGTCGATCACCTGCCAGAAGCGGTCGTTGGCCGGATAGTTGGGCACGCCCTCGAACATCAGAGTGGTCGCGGCGTTGGCCAGGGCTCCATAGACCACATAGCTGTGGCCCGTGACCCAGCCCACGTCGGCCGTACACCAGAAGACCTCACCGGGGCGATAGTCGAAGACCAGTTCATGGGTGTAGCTGACCCAGAACAGGTATCCGCCCGTGGTGTGCAGCACGCCCTTGGGCTTTCCGGTCGAGCCCGAGGTGTAGAGGATGAACAGCGGATCCTCTGCGTTCATCGGCTCGCACGGACAGTCGTCGGAGACGGTCTTGACGGCGTCGTCGTAGCGAACGTCGCGATTCCGGACGATGTTCACCTCAGCGCCGCTATGGGTGAGCAGCAGCACCTGCTGGGTATTGAACCCGGCCGGGATCTTGGCCAAGGCGGCGTCGACGTTGGCCTTCAAGGGGATGCGCTTGCCGGCCCGAAAGCCTTCATCCGCAGTGATGACGAAGGCCGAGCCGCAGTCCTCGATCCGCCCGGCAATACTGTCGGGCGAAAAGCCGCCGAACACGACAGAATGGATCGCACCGATGCGGGCACAGGCCAGCATGGCGATCGCGGCTGCCGGGATCATCGGCAGATAGATCGTGACCCGGTCGCCCTTCATGACGCCCATGCCCTTGAGGACATTGGCCATGCGGCAGACCTCGCGGTGAAGCTCAGCGTAGGTGAGGGAGCCGGACACCGACGGGTCGTCACCTTCATAGATGATCGCGGTCTGGTCGGCGCGTGTGGCCAGGTGACGATCGATGCAGTTGTAAGAGACGTTCAGCACGCCGTCGGCGAACCAGCGGATGCGGAAGTCGTCCTTCGCAAAGGACACGTCCTTGATCACCGTCGGCGGGGTGATCCAGTCCAGGCGTTTGGCCGCCTGCGCCCAGTATGCGTCAGGCGTCTCTCGCGCGGCGGTTCGAGCGTCTTCGTAGGCGGCAGCATCCATGTGGGCGCGCGCGGCCCAGTCGGCGGGAACGGGGTAGAGTTCGGGATCGGACATGACAGGCACCCTCAGCGAGCTAGAAGCCATATTTTGCGAACACTTGAAGCCGTGTCACGTCGCCCGACACCCCGGACTCCAGTTCACGCTCGCCATGCATCAGTTCGGCGCCGATATCCATGGCGGGGATGGGCGTCCAGATCAGGTTTGCACGCACGCTCTGCGCCGACTTGTTGGTCGCCAGTCCGATGATCGCGCGGTCGTTGTCCACGGTCTGGGCAGACCATGTCAGGTTTGAGCGCCACTGCGGCGACCAGACGTGACGATAGCTGGCGAAGGCGGCGACGAGGCTGATGGCCTGAAGGTCACCACGGGCATCAAGCACAGCGTCGTTGGCGAAGTTCAGGCCCACGTATCGGCCGATGCCCTCGCCACCGGACAGCATGACCCGCAGATCGTCTCTAGGCCCGACCTTGATCTTGGCGGCGGCGGACAGGCCCCAGCCGACCGTGGTCGATCCGATGGCACCCACGCCGGTCGTCTCGTATTTCAGCTGGCGCACCAGACCTGCGACGGACGCCTCGCCCCACGGACGGCTGATCGCATAGCGGGCGGTCAGATCCGGCAGGCTGTTGTCGTCGGCGATGATGCGGGTCGCGGCCAGATAGGGGGTGACCGTCGTCTCGGGGTTCTCCAGCGCGATCGAGAAGGGCCCGCGCGTGTAGCGGATCTGGGCCTGGCGGGCGAAGACCGTGCCTTCGGAAGATCCCACATAGTCTGCCGTATCAGGCAGTACGGCCAGGTTCTGGAAGTTTGTCCATTCCTGACCGAACAGCCAGTTGTCGATGGTGACGAAGGCGCGGCGCAGCGCAGGAGTCGAGGGGCTGGTCGTCCGTTGATCGCCGGTCCCGGGCAGGACCTGGAAGTCCATCTCGATCCGCGTGGCGACCTTGTGGGCCCCGATCAGTCCGTCCGTGGTCAGCCAGAACCGGGTCTGCCGGGCGTTGAAGTCGGTCGCCGTGCTCTCATCAGCTCCGCCGACAGGGATAGCGCCGGGCAGGTAGAAGTCCCGCATCAGGTCCCCGTTCGCCGGGTCGCCGCCACTGTACTGGCTGGCCATGAAGTCGGCCTTCACATAGCCGCCGACCTTCAGCACGTTGTTCCCGATGCGAAAGCCGTCCGTCGGCGCGGGAGGGGGAGGCGCAGCTGGAGCCGTCGCGACGCGCTGATCGATGCGGATGATGTCCTGGGCCTGGGCCGACTGCTGCACGTGCGACGCCTGGACGTCGGATTTCAGCGCGTTCAACTGCGCCTCCAGCATAGCGATCCGGGCCTCCAGCGCAGCGGTATCTTCCTGCGCCTGGGCCGGAGCTGCGAACAAGGCGGCCGTCGCGGCTCCGGCCAAAAAAACGTTTCTGAGCATGGCTTCCTCCCGGGGAGCTCGTCTGATGCGAGCCTGGGATTGGACATGCCGTGCGGAACCGCTTTGGGGCCATTAGCCATTGGTCTAGTTTCGACCAAGGTCGGGGCGCGCCACTATGGCGCAGGGCACGCGACGACAGAGCGCGGCTCGGGAGAAGAATCACCATGGACCGAATCGTCATCGCCGATGACCACCCGCTCTTTCGAGCCGCCCTCTCGACGGCGATGGCGCGCGCTTCGCCCGATGTCGTGATCGAGGAAACGTCCAGCCTGGCCGGCGCGCGAGCGGCACTTGCGACCGGTCCTGTCGATCTGCTGCTGCTGGACCTTAAGCTTTCGGACAGCGAAGGCTTCGCCGGACTGGCCGGCATCCGGGCCGACTTCCCCGCCGCGCCTGTTGCGATCGTTTCCGCGAGCGATGACGAGGGCACCGTTCGTCGGGCGCTCGCATTCGGCGCAGCAGGCTTCATTCCCAAATCGGCCAGCCTTGAAACCATGGCGGAGGCGTTGGGGTCCATCCTTGGTGGCGACATCTGGGCGCCGGCCCTGTCGGAACTGGAGCCTGGAGAGTCGATGGAATCCCGGATCGCCAGCCTGACGCCTTCGCAGCTCAAGATCCTGATCGGCTTGCAACAGGGACGGTTGAACAAGCAGATCGCCTTTGACCTCGGCGTCACGGAGGCAACGATCAAGGCGCATCTGACCGGCGTCTTCAGAAAGCTGGGTGTTCATAACCGCACCCAGGCCGTGATCGCCGCACAGGCGCTGACCACGGACATCTGAAATCCCCAGCGGCTTCAGGTCCCCCGTGGGCTGGACAGAAAGGCTTTCAGGATCGCGGGCTTGACGGGCTTGGCCATAAGAACGGCACCGAGCGCCGCCGTGCGGGCGGTCAGGGTGGGGTCGGCGTCGGCGCTGATCAGGGCGAGATGGCCAACGCCGCGCGACTTCAACGCTTCGATCACGGTCAGACCATCGGGACCTTGCCCGAGATGGAGATCGACAAGAGCGGCGTCGAATGGCCCCTCGATATCCAGAGCCGCGGTCGCACTCGAGGCCGTGACGACTGTCATGCCCCACCGGGACAGAAGGGCGCCCAGAGCCTCCAGGATGGCGGGTTCATTGTCGACGCAAAGCACTCTCAGGCCTGTCGGCGTCGCCGCTGGAGACGAGGGCGAGCGCGGTTCCGGGGCCTCGGGCTCCGCCAGAGGCACCGTCACGGAGAATACGGACCCGCTGCCCGGACGTGAGCGAAGGCCGAGTGGATGGTCGAGCAGGCCGGCGACCTTGCGCACGATCGCCAGACCCAGTCCGACCCCGGGTTCGTCACCGCCCTGCCCCGGGAGGCGGGTGAACTCGGTGAAGATCGCCTCCTGCTGGTCCTCGGCGATCCCGCGCCCGGTGTCGATGACATCGATCCTGAGGGACCGTCCGACCCGGCGTGCGCCTACCAGAATGCGCCCACTATCGGTGTAGCGGACCGCATTGCCCGTCAGATTCTGGAGCAGGGATCTCAGCAGGTCGGGGTCCGACGCGACCCACCGGCTGGAACTTACGACAGTCAGTCGCAATCCCTTTTCGAGCGCGAGGGGAGTGAACTCACGGCGGATGTCGTCGAACAAGGCCTCGACCGACAGTGCGCGGACGGCAGGGCGCACGCCCCCGGCCTCGAGGCGCGAAAGGTTGAGCAGCGCCTTCAGTAATCCGTGGGCCGACTCGATCGAGCGGTCGGCATGCTCCACCAGCCTGCGGGTCTCCGGCTCCTTTGCGCCCTGGCCTTCCTTGAGGGCGGCGATGAACAGTCGGGCCGCGTGCAGTGGCTGGAGAAGGTCGTGGCTGGCTGCGGCGAGGAACCGGGTCTTGGAGGCGTTGGCGTCTTCCGCCGCCTGCCTGGCCTCGACCAGACGCTCGGTGCGATCCGCCACGCGCGCTTCCAATTGCTCGTTGGCTTCCTCGAGCGCCTGCGCGGCGCGGCGGAGTTCGGTGATGTCGGTGTAGCTGGTGACATAGCCGCCGCCCGCCATCGGTGCGCCGGTCGATTTCAGGATACGGCCGGTGGGCTGGGCCCTTTCGTGATCATGGGGTTCGCGACGCCGGAGCGCCTCCAGCCGACGTTCGATCCAGGCATCCAGATCGCCCGGGTCGACCTCGCCCCGTTCGGCGTTCAGACGATAGACCGAGGCAACCGACTGGCCGACATGGACGAAGCCCGCCGGCAGGCCGAACATCTCGATATAGCGAGCGTTCCAGGCAATGAGACGCAGGTCTTCATCCACGACGCTGACACCCTGGTCGATATTGTCGAGGGTGGCCTGCAGCAGTTCACGGTTGAACTGGACGGCCTGGGACGCCTCGTCCAGCATACGGACCACGTCCTCGGGCGCACGGCCGCCGCCGGCCAGAGCCGCCGAGATGACCCGACGGGCCGACGACGCCCCGACGGCCCCCGCGAGCATCCGCTCCGCCGCGCGTGCCACGCCGGCGTCTGCGGGCTCCGCGTCCCTGATGGCTCTGCCCGTCTCCCGTCCAAAGGCTGCGAAGGCCCTCTCGGCACCCGGGTCGCCGACGAACCGGCCGACAAGGGCCTTCAGGTCTCCGACCGACGCTCCGAAGGGCACCGACGACCGCTCGCGCCAGTCCGGGCTGAGGCGATCGACGAAGGCGTGGGCCTGAATTCGGTCTACCAGTCGCGGCTGGGCAACGCGCGAGACCAGAACATAGACGGCAACGTTGAGACCCAGGCTCAGAAAGACGGCCAGCGGCAAGGGGTCGTCGAGACCGAACGGACGGCTCGACCCCGCACCGAGCGCCGATCCGATCTGCGGCAGGGCAAGCAGGATGAGCCAGACGCTTATGCCGCAGACAATTCCAGCGACTGCACCGCGCGTATGGCCCCCTCTCCACAGCACGGCCCCGAACAGGGCCGGCGCGAGCTGTGCCAGAGCCGAGAAGGAGGTCAGACCGATGGACGCCAGTCCGGTGGCCTGGTCCAGGGTCTGGAAGTAGAGCCATGCCAGGAACAGGATCGCGCAGATGACGATGCGCCGGACCTGAAGGATGGTCCGGGAAATGTCCGAAGCGTCTTCACGGCGACGCCAGCGCGCCCCTGCAACCAGGGGCAGGATCAGGCTGTTGGAGGCCATCGCGGACAGGGCCACCGTCTCGACGATTACCATCGCCGTCGCCGCCGAGAATCCGCCGACGAACACGACGGCGGTCAGAAGCCGGGCACCCTGGCGGAACGGGATATCGAGCACGAGCATATCCGGATCGCTGATGCCGGAGAATAGCCCGCCGGCTGCGACCAGGGGCAGGACGGCCAGGCTGGTGACGATCAGATAGGCGGGAAAGAGCCATCTGGCGCGGCGAACGTCCCGCGGCTCTCCCGACTCGACGAACCCGACATGGAACTGGCGGGGCAGACAGAAGATCGACACGGTCGCCAGCAGGAGGATGGCGACGAAGCGGGCGTCGATCTCTGGCGGCCGCGCAAGTTCGCCGAGTGCGACTGCGACGTCGGTGGTGGCGGGCGCGTCCAGCAACAGGATCACCGCGAAGCCCGCCACAGCGACCAGCGCGGCCAGCTTTACGAGGGACTCCACGGCGATGGCCCGGATCAGGCCACGGTTGTGCTCCGTCAGGTCGGGCCGACGGGCCCCGAAAAGGATGGCGAACCCTGCAAGGGCCACCGCAATCAGGCTGACCGTCAGCTGCTCGGATCCGGCCATCGGAGTCCCTGCCGTGACCAGGGTCCAGGCCATGGACATCGATTTCAGCTGGAGGGCGATATAGGGCAGGGAGCCCAGGATCGCGACGCAGGCGACCAGGGCACCGAGACCCTGGCTCTTGCCGTATCGAGACGAGATGAAGTCGGCGATGGAGCCTGCGTTTTCCCGTCTGGCGGCGGCGGCGATCCGCTTCCAGATCGGGAACAGGACGACGATCCCGATGATCGGCCCGAGGTATATGGGCAGATACTCCCAGCCCTGACGTGCGGCCGTACCCACGGCACCATAGTAGGTCCAGGAGGTGCAGTAGATGGCGAGGCTGAGCGCATAGGCCCAGGGGCCAAGGCCACGGCTCGGCCTGCGGGCACCGGGCCGTTCGCCGCGCCAGGCGACGACGAACAACACCGCCATGTAGACGGCGACCATCGCCAGGATCATCAGCGCGTACATCAAGGTCTCACAGAGCGCCTAACGCGCCGGGACGCAAGCCGAAGAGCGGACCGGTCCTTCGACCGATCCGCTCCTCGAAAGCACTTCAACGGTGTCGATACCGATCAGTCGTTGAGATTGACGTCCTTGCCTTCCTTGACCAGCAGGAAGCCGAGCACTGCCGTCGCGATGGCGATAACGATCGGATACCACAGGCCGTAGTAGATGTTGCCCGTGGCGGCCACCATGGCGAAGGCCGTGGTCGGCAGGAAGCCGCCGAACCAGCCGTTGCCGATGTGGTAGGGCAGGGACATGGAGGTGTAGCGGATATTGGTCGGGAACATCTCGACCAGTGCCGCCGCGATCGGGCCGTAGACCATCGTCACGTAGAAGACGAGGATGAACAGGATGCCGATCACGACCGGCTTGTTCACCAGGGCGCTATCCGCCTTGGTCGGATAGCCTGCGGTCTTGAGCGCCGCGCCCAGGCCCTTGTCCCAGTCCGCCTTCTGGGTCTTGAACTCTGCGGCTGAAAGGGCTTCACCCCGGAAGCTGGGGATCACCACCGAGCCGACGCGGACCTCGGCCACAGTCCCGGCCGGAGCCGCGATGTTGGAGTAGGTCACGCCGGCCTTGGCCAGGTAGGATTTGGCCAGGTCGCAGGACTGGTTGAAGACGGTCTTGCCGATGGGATCGAACTGCAGATTACAGTCGGCGGGATCGGCGTAGACCGTGACGGGCGAAGACGCAGTCGCGGCCGCCAGCTGCGGATTGGCTGCGTTCGTCAGGGCGTGGAACAGCGGGAAATAGGTCAGGGCCGCGATCAGGCAGCCACCCAGGATGATCGGCTTGCGACCGATCTTGTCGGACAGCCAGCCCCAGAAGACGAAGAAGGGCGTCGCCAGCAGGAGCGCGATCGCGACCATGATGTTGGTCAGGCCGCCGTCAACCTTGAGAATCTTCTCCAGGAAGAACAGGGCGTAGAACTGGCCTGTGTACCAGACCACGGCCTGGCCCGCCGCGAGGCCGATCAGGGCGATCAGCACGATCTTCAGGTTGGGCCACTTGCCGAAGGAGTCCTTCAATGGCGTCTTGGAGCCCTTGCCCTCGTCCTTCATCTTCTGGAAGGCGGGGCTTTCAGCCAGCTTCAGCCGGATCCACAGGGAAACGCCCAGCAGCAGGATGGAAACCAGGAACGGAATGCGCCAGCCCCAGTCGGCGAAGGCAGCCTCGCCGATGGTATAGCGAACGCCGACGATGACGATGAGGCTCAGCATCAGGCCCGCCGTCGCCGTGATCTGGATGAAGGAGGTGTAGAAGCCGCGCTTGCCGTGCGGCGCGTGCTCGGCCACGTAGGTCGCGGCCCCGCCGTACTCGCCG
>NZ_JBIIAY010000194.1:0-3409 GCF_044239655.1 Brevundimonas sp. | reverse complement strand
GAGTTCCACCCTGATGGCGCTCCTGCCCCGGGCACGGGCCGAGGCCTATCTGCCGGCCGTCACAGGCCAACGCGTTTTTGACGGGGCCGCAGCCTCGATCGCCGCCCTGACCGAAGCCCGGTCCCACATGGTCGATACCCACAACACCTTGGCCGCTCTCGCCCGAAAACTGGGGCTGGAAACCCTGGCCATCGGTCCGCTGGACAAGCCCGAGGATACGCCGCCGAACGGGGGCGGGATCACGGCTGCTTTCGCGCCAAAGGTAAACAAATCCCTACCGCTTTCGCCTGACGCGTGTTAAGCTTTCCTTCATCTGTTGCTTTTGGAGGGATACAGTAATGGAACGTGCCGAAATCGCTGCCGGCGTTGCCGGTGACCTGACTGCTACGGAACGTGCGGTCGACGCCGCGATCACCCAGGCGACCACCCTGGTGCAGTCGATGATCGGCGCCCGCGCCGCCCTGTCGATCTCGCCGGTGGCCTTCGCGGGTTCGCAAACCAAGGCCATGGAAACCATCGCGCAACTGGCCGCCGCTCGCGACGCCATCGTCGCCTGCCACGCCGAACTCCAGAAAGACCACCGTCGCATGGGCTGGGGCACCTACGCCATCGGTCCGCTCGACAAGCCCGACGAAGGCTGGCCCGAGCCCGACAAGGTTCCGTTCGCTCCGACGGACGTCGCTGCCTCGGGTCGTCGCCTTCGCGCCGTCTGAATTCGACGTAATGTTCGCCTCCAGTCATTTTGATTGGAAGCGATTCACGACAGGATCGCCCTCGTGTCATTCGGCACGAGGGCGTTCTTATGTTTGATTCCCTATGGTCCCAGGTCGGCGCGATCCTCGTGGTCGGCGTCTGCGTGTTCGCCTTCCTGAAGGGTGATGAGCCCGAGCGGATCGCGGCGGGGGCCTATATCCTGGGCTGGTTCGCCTCGATGCTGCTCCAGACGGACGGCGAGCTCTACGAGGTCCAGTGGGGCGTCTTCGCCGTCGACACCGCCATGCTTCTGGTCCTGATCGGGCTGATCTGGAAGTCGAAGAAGACCTGGCCGGTCTGGGCCGCCGCCTGCGACCTTCTGATCGTCATGAGCCACGTCGTCCTGATGATCGATGTCCGGCCGCCGATGATGGCCTTCCTGACCGTCCTGAACCTGGCCGGCTATGGCGTCCTCATCTCCCTGGCCATCGGCACATTCTGGGCCTGGCAGGAGCGCAGGGCGGCAGGACTGGAGTAGAATTCCAGACTAGGCTTATATTCTTACATCGACTATCCTGCGGGCAAATCAGTGCGAGCCTTGTCCGCCCATGCCCCTGTCCCATGCCAAGATCTGGAAGGCCGTCGACAATCTGGCGCGGCGCGAGGGGCTGTCGGCCTCGGGGCTGGCGATCCGGGCGGGGCTGGATTCGACCAGCTTCAACCCGTCCAAACGGTTCGGCCCCGGCGATCCCCCCCGCCCCCGCTGGCCCTCGACCGAGAGCCTGACCCGGGTGCTGGAGGCGACGCGGATTTCGCTCGGCGACTTTGCCGATCTCGCCGAGGACGCCTCTGCGCCGGCGAAACTGCCTCTGCTGGGACTGGCCCAGGCCGGGGCCGACGGCTTCTTCGACGACGCGGGCCTGCCGACCGGCGACGGCTGGGAACAGACCGAACTGCCCCGCGCCGCAGAGGGCCGGTTCAGCCTCGAGATATCTGGCGATTCCATGGTCCCCCTGTACCGCCCCGGCGACCGCGTCATCGTCGATCCGGCGCAGTCGACCGTGCGCAAGGGCGACCGCGTCGTGGTTCGCACCGCCGACGGCGAGACCATGGCCAAGGAGATCCTTGCCATCAACGCCCGGACGGTGACCCTGGGCTCCATCAACCCCGCCTACCCGCCCCGCACCGTCCCGCGCCGCCAGGTCGCCTGGATGGCGCGGATACTCTGGGTCAGCCAGTAGGCAAGGAAAAAGGGCCGCCCCTTTCGGAACGGCCCTTCTCAAAATCACACTCGAAGCGCGCTCAAGCAGCGAGGCTCCGCGAGCCGAGCGATAGCGCCCTTACCTAGTTGGCGCCGACATAGCGGGCGTTGACCCAGCCGCCACCGGCGATCTGGACCCACTCGCCTTCCGAGCCCGAGGCGCTGAAGGGCTGGCCCGCCGACAGGCGCGACACGACCCGATAGTTGGTGCCGGGGCCCGAACGGACGTTCAGGTTCGACAGGGCGCGGTACTGGCCACCGGTCGAAATCTGGGTGGCACGGGCGCGCTGCTGGTTACAGCCGATGTAGGAACCGGCCGCTGCACCGGCGGCACCGCCGGCGACGGCACCCAAGGCACGTTCGTTGCTGGAAATCCGGCTGCCGGCCAGGGCACCGAGCACGCCGCCGATCACGGCACCGGCCTGCTGGCGGCCACCGGGAGCGTCACAGCTGGTGATGCCGTTCGACTGGGCGGACGCAGCCATCGGGGCCGCAGTGATGAGGGAAGCCATCGCAGCAGCGGTGGCCAGGGTGATCTTGAATGTCTTCGACATGGCTCTCTCCATTTCATCGAGGTTGGTCGATGGCTGCACAATGCCCGAGCCCACATGAAGGCTCCCGGAGCTTCACCGTTATTTTCGGTTCATGTACGATGACGGACATATCGGCCACAGTCACGCCTGGCTGGCAAGTTCCCCATGCGCCCCGGCCTCGATCAACTGAACGGTCTGCGACAACCCATAGATGGCCGCGAACGAGCCGAACCTGGGCCCCTGAGACGCGCCCAGCAGCACCTCATACAGCGCCCCGAACCAGCCGCGCAGCGGCTCGAACCCGTGCTCCTTGCCCACCGCATAGACCTCGCCCTGGATCAGCTCGCCATCGGTCGTGTCGTCGGGCAGGGCCTTCAGCCGCCCCGCCAGATCCAGCAGCGCCGCCTTCTCCTTGTCGTCGGGCAGGCGATAGGACTTCGAGGGCTTCACGAAATCCTCGTAGTAGTTCAGCGCCCGCTCCATCAGCCGGTCCAGCAGCGGCTCATTCTCGGGCGTCGCCTCGGGCAGATACTTCGCGAAATAGGCCCACAGCTGCGTCTTGGACGACGCATTGGCCACGCCGACCAGGTTCAGCAGCAGGGCGAACGACACCGGCGACGTATGGGTCGGCGGCTCGCCCGAGTGGATCGACCAGACCGCATTGTCGATCCGCTTGGCCGGCTCCTGGGTCTTGTAGGCCTCGATCGCCGCCAGATAGTCGTCGATCGCGCGCGGAATGACGTTGAAATGCAGGCTCTTGGCCGACTTCGGCGACTGGAACATGTACCAGCTCAGGCTCTCGGGCGTGCCGTAGCGCAGCCACTCGTCCATGGTCAGGCCGTTGCCCTTGGACTTGGAGATCTTCTTGCCTTCGATGTCGAGGAACAGCTCGAAATTGAACCCCTCCGGCGGCGTCCCGCCC
>NZ_JBIIAY010000009.1:0-42846 GCF_044239655.1 Brevundimonas sp. | reverse complement strand
GGCCTTCGCCGACGGGGAGGTGGAAAAAAGGGCCGGAGCGTCGCCGCTCCGGCCCTCATTTCATTCAGCGGCGGCGGCCTGATCAGGCGGCGCCGTCGGCCTTTTTCTTGGAGGCTTCGGAATAGATCAGCAGGGGCTGGGCCTTGCCGTCGATGACCTCGGCGTTGACCACCACTTCCTCGACGCCTTCGAAGGTCGGCAGTTCGAACATGGTTTCGAGCAGGATGCCTTCCAGGATCGAACGCAGACCGCGCGCGCCGGTCTTGCGGGTGATGGCCTTCTTGGCGACGGCGATCAGGGCGTCGTCGGTGAAGGTCAGTTCGACATTCTCCATCTCGAACAGACGCTTGTACTGTTTGACCAGGGCGTTCTTGGGCTCGGTCAGGATGGTGACCAGGGCCGCCTCGTCCAGGTCTTCCAGCGTCGCCAGAACGGGCAGACGGCCGATGAACTCGGGGATCAGGCCAAACCGCATCAGGTCGTCAGGCTCGACGCCCTTGAGGATATCGCCGGTGCGACGCTCGTCGATTTCCTTGACCTGGGCCCCGAAACCGATGGAGGCGCCGGCCCCGCGCGCCGAGATCACCTTTTCCAGACCGGCGAAGGCGCCGCCGACGATGAAGAGGATGTTGGCGGTGTCGACCTGCAGGAACTCCTGCTGCGGATGCTTGCGGCCGCCCTGCGGGGGCACGGAGGCGACGGTGCCTTCCATGATCTTCAGCAGGGCCTGCTGCACGCCCTCGCCCGAGACGTCGCGGGTGATCGAGGGGTTGTCCGACTTGCGCGAAATCTTGTCGATCTCGTCGATGTAGACGATGCCGCGCTGGGCCCGCTCGACGTTGTAATCCGACGCCTGAAGCAGCTTCAGGATGGTGTTTTCGACATCCTCGCCCACATAACCGGCTTCGGTCAGGGTCGTGGCATCGGCCATGGTGAAGGGCACGTCGATGATGCGGGCCAGGGTCTGGGCCAGCAGCGTCTTGCCCGAGCCCGTGGGGCCGATCAGCATGATGTTGGACTTGGCCAGCTCGACGTCGTTGTTCTTGGTCGCGTGGTTCAGGCGCTTGTAGTGGTTGTGGACGGCGACGCTCAGCACCTTCTTGGCGTGGCTCTGGCCGATCACATAGTCGTCGAGGACTTCGCGGATTTCCTTGGGCGTGGGGACGCCGTCGGTCGACTTCTTGAAGCCGATCTTGTGCTCTTCACGGATGATATCCATGCACAGTTCGACGCATTCATCACAGATGAACACGGTCGGGCCCGCAATCAGCTTGCGGACTTCGTGCTGGCTCTTGCCGCAGAAGGAGCAGTACAGAGTGCTCTTGGCGTCGGTTCCGGCGGCTTTGGTCATGGACCCTTCTCAATCTCGTGGGGTTGCGGCTCCGTTAAAAACGGCTGCGACCGACACGCTTCCTTCGCGTTGATTCCACCACTATGGACGCGAAGATATTCAAAAAATGACAATCAACCATCCGGCCGCTCGTCACAACCCCGCCCGGTTGAGCAGTTCGTGATGATCGGGGAGATGTTCAATGTCGACGGGGACTGCGGCGGATGAGTGACATGGGGACGCAAGGGTCCGATCGCCATAGCGTCGCGGAAGGCCGACCCATCGTCGCCTTCGATTTCGACGGCACCCTGACGATTCGCGACAGCTTCACCGCCTTCCTGCGCTGGCGGGCCGGACGCCGCGGCTGGGCGATGGGTCTGGTCAAGCTGGCCCCGGCGGTGGCGACCTATGCCCGGGACCGCGACCGGGGGCGGATCAAGGCGGCCTCGGTGCGCGAGTTTCTGGGCGGCGTTGACCGGGCGACCCTGGCGACCGAGGCCGAGGCGTTCGCGCAGGATGTCTGGAACCGGTTCATGCGACCGGACGCCCTGGCCTGCTGGAACGACTGGGGGGCCAGGGGCGCGCACCGCGTCATCGTCACCGCCTCGCCCGAGGAAACCGTCGGCCCCTTCGCCCGCAGGCTGGGCGCCGAGGCCCTGCTGGGCACGTCCTTGACCTTCGATGAGGCCGGCCGCGTGACGGGGGCCTTCACCGGCGAGAACTGTCGTGGCGAGGAAAAGGTGCGACGGCTGAAAGCGGCCTATGGCGACGACGTCAGGGTTCTGGCCGCCTATGGCGACACATCCGGCGATACCGAGATGCTGGCCATGGCCGAGACGCCCGGCTTCCGCGTGTTCAGAGGGCGGCCGTAGGGCTCAGTTGCCGTCTGCGTCCACGTCGAACACGACCACCTTGCCGCGCGACGTGGGATCCCAGCCCGCCGCGATGGCCGAGGCGACGGCGTTCTTGACCGCCTCGACGTTGATCCGCTGGCGCTCGAAGTTCGGGGCACCGTTGGACCGCATCGCCATGGGGAACTGGACGATCGCCTCGCGCTGAGCATCGACCTGGCGCAGGGCGATGCCGATCCCCTGCCATTCGTTGCCGGTGGTGCGCTGGGGCTGGCGACGGACCTCCCAGGCATAGTCGTCGCCATCGACATGGACGACGCCTTTGAGATCGCGGGTGTGCTGCATGGCTTACTTTCCTCCACGCGCGCAGCGTGGGGAGGGGGACCGCCCGCCGCTTGGCGGGTGGTGGAGGGGCTGTTTGACACGGACACGATGGCTTTGTCCAAACAAGACCACCGTGGGGCGCACAGAGCCCCTCCGTCACGGCATGAAGAACGCCGCGCCACCTCCCCGCTTTGCGGGGAGGAAATCAGACGGTCTTGATACCGTCCGCTTCGGCTTCGGTGCGCTTGTCGTAGACGTGATCGACGATGCCCCAGGCCTTGGCCGATTCGGCGTCCATGAAGTGGTCGCGGTCCAGCGTCTTCTCGACCTCCTCGTACGTCCGCCCCGTGTGGTGGACATAGATCTCGTTGAGGCGGCGCTTGGTGTAGCGGATGTCGGCGGCGTGCAGCTCGATGTCGGACGCCTGGCCCCGGAACCCGCCCGAGGGCTGGTGGACCATGATGCGGGCGTTGGGCAGGGCGATGCGCTGGCCCGCCTCACCGGCCGTCAGGATCAGGGAGCCTGCCGAGGCGGCCATGCCCATAACCACCGTCGAAACCGGCGACTTGATGTACTGCATGGTGTCATAGATCGCGAGCGCCGAGGTCACCTGACCGCCGGGGCTGTTGATGTACATGGAGATTTCCTTTTTGGGGTTCTCCGATTCCAGGAACAGCAGCTGGGCGCAGATCAGCGACGCCATGCCGTCCTCGAAGGGACCGGTCAGGAAGATGATCCGCTCACGCAGCAGGCGCGAGAAGATGTCGAAGGCCCGCTCGCCCCGGCTGGACTGTTCCACCACCATGGGGACGAGGTTGTTCGAGATGTAGTCGATCGGATCGCGCATTCTGGCCTTCTCGATGATTATGGCGCGCCCGAATCAGCACGCGTCTGGCTTGGTCTTGGATATCGCGTCACAGAGGCCCGGTTTCAAGCGGCATGGACGCATCCCATGCCGCACGGACGGAGTTGCGAAACAGATAACGCAGGCCATTCAGGTCTGATCGCCCGTCCTGCCCCGTCGCCTGACCACCCACACGCTCGAGCAGGGACCGGGCGGCGGCGCGCAGGACGACCAGCGCCTGATCGGGCTGCTCGGCCCGGATCAGGGTTACCCCCAGGTTGGTGCCGACGCGGATCCGGCTGCGCGGATCATCGGCCGTCTCCGTGATCGCCAGCGCCCGACGCATCAGCGGTACCGCCTCCTCGAACCGGTCCTGCATGAAGATCGCCAACGCCAGCTCCTGAAGGCCGTCGGCCGTCTGAGGATGATTCGGGCCAAACCCGCGCTCGCGCAGATCGAGCAGGGATTTCAGATAGGTCTCGGCCTGGGCGTACTGCCCCTGCTCGACCATCTCCAGCGCCATGCGGCGAATGACGTTGACGGTGTCGGGATGGCCCGCGCCGAACAGTTCGCGTCGGATCTGGAACGCCATGCCGAGGTTTCGCATGGCGCGGTCCGGCTGGCCGGTGTCGCTGAAGGCGGCTCCGAGGGCCATATGGACATTGGCCAGCAGGATGCGATCGTTCGAGGCCGCAGCCAGCTCCGCCGCACGCGCCAGCAGGGTATCGGCCCTGGACCAGTCGCCCCTCGCCCCCATGGCATTGCCCAGCCGCAACATGGCCCCCGCCGTCGCGACGTCGTTTGCGCCATAGGCCTGTTCCGTCGCCGTCAGCGCATCGCGAAACAGGGTCTCGGCAGCGCTGGTGCGACCCAGGTTGTGGGTGGTCATGGCCAGGTCGGTCAGGACGTCGGCGCGGAGCCGGGGATCGGCCGCGTCCACGAGCGCTTGCTGCTGGATCGCCTCGGTCTCGGCATAGCGTTCCTGGGCGTAGAGGGTACTGGCCAGGTGCAGCCGGGCACGCCCGGTCGCCACGGGGTTGGCGGGGGTCTCGTCCAGTCGCATGGCCAGGGCCCGCCGGCGCGCCGCCTCGGCTTCGGGATAGAGCCCCGACCGGTGCGCAGCCATGCCGAACGCCTCGATCGTACGGACCTTCGGCTGGGCTGCGGCATCGTCGATCGCCACCGCGCGCCGCAGGACACGCAGGGCCTCGATGTATTTGTACTGGTCCAGATAGGTCGAACCCAGGTTGAACAACTGGACCGCGACGGCCGGATCGCTTTCGCCATGCACGGCCTCGGCCAGTTGGACCGCTTCCACCTGAATCGGCTCGGCCTCGGCCTGGCGGTCCAGATTGCGCAGCGTCACACCCAGCCACGAGGCCGGCGGGAACAGCAGCGCCGGCGTAGCCGGCTCGCGGCGGCTTAGGGCGACGGCGGCCCGGAACGGGGTTTCCGCCTCGGCGATGCGCCCGTCGCGATAGCGCAGAACACCCAGGTCCAGCGCCGACCGCGCCACCTGATCGTCGCTCAACACCCGTTGCTGCCCGTTCGTCTCGCTCTCCAGCTCGAGAATCCGGACCAGCAGAGGTTCGGTCTCGGCCCCTCGATCAAGCTTCTTCAGCGTTTCGGACAGCCAGTAGGCAGCGGTCGCGGCGTGGGGGGCGTCTGCACCGCCGGCCGCCGTGCGGTTGTCCAGTTCCAACCGATAGGCCGGCTCGGCCTCGGCATAGCGCCCAAGCTCGTACAGGCGGACGGCCAGCCGGTTGGCCGCGGCCGCCTTCATCGAGGCGTCGCCGCCGCTGAGCACCGCATCCAGCACGGCCTGAAGCTGGATCACCGCCTCGGGCTTGCGCTCCACGGCCGACAGGGCGTCGGCCAGGTTGTTGCGAATCGTCAGCAGGTCAGGGTCCGCAGGCGGCCGAACGGACAGACCCTCAAGAGCGCCCTCGAACAACGGAACGGCCCCGGCCGGTTGACCCGCCTCGACCAGGGCAAAGGCCAGCTGTGCCCGCGCCGCCCCCAGGCCGTCCCGATCCGTCGGATGACGCTCCGCGATCCGCAGCCGCTCGCGCAGATGGGCCTCATAGTCGGCGAAAGGCCTCCCCAGAAGCCGGATCGCGGTCGCCATCCAGGAATGGCTCGCCGACACACGCGGATCATCGGGCCCGTAGGCGACCAGTTCCAGCGGCAGCAACAGGCGAATTGCGGCCTCGACCTCGGCCCAGTTCTGGGTCTCGATCGCCGTGGACGCCCTGGCATCGAGCGCCAGCATGTCGGGTGTCGTCGCCTCTGTCGCCCGGAGACTCGCGGCATCCTGCGCCGCAGCCGGGATTGTCGGAGCCACAACCCCCCCAGCACCACGGCGATCAGCATCCCCCAGATGCGCATGAAAAAGCCCCCGGCGCGGAACGCCGGGGGCCATCATGCATGCTCGGGATCGCCTGCGCGACCCACGGAAGCTGACCGAAGGGATCAGCCCTCGTCTTCGTCCTTGAGCAGCTCTTCCTTGGTGATCGGCGTGTCGGTGGTTTCCGCCTGGTTGAAGATCAGGTCGACGACCTTCTCCTCATAGATCGGGGCGCGCATCTGGGCGGCGGCGTTGGGGTTCTGGCGATAGAAGTCCAGCACCATCTTTTCCTGACCGGGATAGTTGCGGGCTTCGGCCATGATGGCCTGGTTCAGCTCCTGGTCGGTGACGCCGATGTTGTTGGCGCGACCGATTTCGGCCAGGACCAGGCCCAGGCGCACGCGGCGCTCGGCGATCTTGCGATACTCGGCCTTCAGGTCCTCGTCGGACTTGGCGGCATCCTCTTCGGGCAGGTCACCCTTGGCCTTGTCGGCCTCGACCTGTTTCCAGATGCCGTCGAACTCGGCCTCGACCATCTTGGGCGGCAGGTCGAAGCTGTGGGCCCCATCCAGCTGGTCCAGCAGGGCGCGCTTCAGCTTGAAGCGGGCGGCACCGGCGTATTGCTGGTTCAGGTTGTCGCGCAGCAGCTCCTTGAGCTTGTCCAGCGATTCCAGGCCGATCCGCTTGGCGAAATCCTCGTCCACCACGGCGGGGGCCTCGGCCTTGATGGCCTTCACCTTGACGTCGAAGGTGGCCAGCTTGCCGGCCAGGTTGGCAGCCTGATAGTCGGCCGGGAAGGTGACCTCGATGGTCTTCTCTTCGCCGACCTTGGCACCCTTGAGCTGCTCTTCGAAGCCCGGGATGAAGCGGTTGGAACCGATCACCAGGTCGGCGTCCTCGGCCGCGCCGCCCTCGAAGGGCTCGCCGTCCAGCTTGCCCAGGAAATCGATGGTCAGCTGATCGCCGTCGGCGGCCTTCACGGCCTTGCCCTTCTTGTCTTCGTAGTTCTTGGCCTGTCCGGCCAGTTCGGTCAGGGCCTCGTCCAGATCGGCGTCGGACGCCTCATAGGTCGGGCGGGCCAGCTTCAGCGTCTTGGGATCGACGGGGGTGAAGTCGGGCATGACTTCCAGCGCCATCTCGTAGGACAGGTCCTCCTCGCCCTTGATGACCTTGTCCATGTCGGACAGCAGCTTCATCTCGGCCGGGGCGGCGGGACGCAGGTTGATCTCTTCCAGAGCCTTCTGGCTGGTCTCGTTCAGCTCGGCGTTGATGATCTCGCCCATGAAGTCACGGCCGAAGGTCTTCTTGACGTAGGTGACGGGCACCTTGCCGGGACGGAAGCCCTTCAGCTTCATCTGCGGCGCGACTTCCTTGACCTTGGCTTCCAGCTTGGCGTTCAGCTCGGCCGCAGGGATGGTCACGCCGATGACACGGCTGAGACCTTCGGTGGTTTTTTCGACGACTTGCATGGCCGGGATTCTGACGCTCTGTGGCGCGGCGACCGTATCAAGGCTGCGCGCGCGGGGTGGAAAAGCAGAAAGGGCCGCTCCATTCAGGAAGCGGCGCCTCGAAGGCCGCCCTTATGTCGAGATGGGCCCCAAAGGTCAACGCGGCGATGGTTTCGCATCGATCGGATCGTCGCTATCTGTGCCCTATGACCCAATCTGCCCTGCCCATCGGCGTCTTCGTGACCCCCGTCACCCCGCTGCAACAGAACTGCACAACGGTCTGGTGCGTGAAGACGAACAAGGCTGCGGTGATCGATCCGGGCGGTGCCGTGGATCAGGTCCTGGGCGAGATCGCACGGCGGGGCCTGACCCTTGACCAAATCTGGATCACCCACGGCCATCTGGATCACGCGGGCGGTGCGGCCGAGATGAAGGAAAAGACCGGCGTCCCGATCATCGGCCCGCACGAGGACGACCTGTTCTGGATCGAGGGCATTCCGCGCCAGGGCCAGATGTACGGATTGCCCGAGGCGCGCACCTTCACGTCGGATCGCTGGCTGACGGACGGCGACACGGTGACGCTGGGGGAAACGACTTGGGAGGTGGTTCACACGCCGGGCCACACGCCGGGCCATGTCGTCTTCTTCAACCGCGAGAGCGGCTTCGCCCAGGTGGGCGACGTGATTTTTCAGGGATCGATTGGCCGAACCGACTTCCCGAGAAGCGACCACAACGCCCTGCTTCACTCCATAACGCACAAGCTGTGGGCGCTGGGTGACGGGGTGACCTTCGTGCCGGGCCACGGGCCCATCTCGACCTTCGGGGCCGAGCGCCAGACCAACCCCTATGTCTCGGACCGGGCGATGCGATCGACACCGATCGCCCGGCCCGCGACGGGACCGTCCTGAGCCTTCAGCGACGCAGCAGGAGCCCGATCAGGACACCGGCTCCGACGGCATAGAGGGCGGCCTTGATCGGCTCATCCACGATGGCTTCGCGGGTCGAAGCGGCTCGGCTGCGCGCCCACTCCCGCGTCTGGCCCAGGTCTTCGCGAACCGCCTGACGGATCGAGGTCGTCTGGCCGAACGGCCGCTCCTCGGCCGCGCGACGATCCGCATCCGCCAGAAAATCCGAGGCCTGGCGATCCAGGCGGGCGGACTCGGTGTCATCGTCGATGATGTCATCAGCGGGCGGGGCGGTGGCGTAGGGATCGGTCATGGCGTCATCCTGGGTTGAGGGGCTGGCCGATTGAACAGTCCTTCAGGCGGCCGGTTCCGTTCGACCTGAACATCCTGATTGCGGGCGCGTTGGTTGGGTTCACCAAGGAGCCCACCATGTCCCCCAACGAACCCGAACCCCGTCCCGAAGAACAACCGGCCCCCGATTTTCAGCCCGAGGTCGAACCGGCCGGCAGCCCGGACGAAATCCCGCCCTTCGATCCCGGTGGCGGCGAAGGCGATTTCGGCCAGCCGATGTCCTGATCCGGATCATTCCTGACCGTGACACGAAAGCGACGTGGCCTCGGAACCTTGCCCCACCCCCGGGGTTTTGAAGCCAAGCCGTAGCTTACTCAGGAAGGAACAACCGAATGGCCGAAGGTCAGCCCAACCGTCCGTCGGGTGTGTCCAAGCGGGGCTTCGCCTCGATGGATCCCGAGCGTCAACGTGAGATCGCTCGCAAGGGCGGAGCCAGCGTCCCCAGCGAGAAGCGCAGCTTCTCTCAGGACCGTGGTCTGGCCGCGCAGGCCGGCCGCAAGGGCGGCGAAGCCTCTCACGGAACACGCCGACCTGAAGACGAGGTCGAGGGTCAGGCAGAATAGCCGCCTCAGGACCGACAGAAGCGGGCGGCGGATCGCAGGATCCGCCGCCCGTTTTCGTTTCTGATCAGGCTTCCAGGACCGCGATAGCCACCGAGGGTTCCGGGCCGACCTCGAACGCCGCGACCCGCCAGCCTGCGGCCTCGGCGACGGCGCGGACGGTCGCCTCGCGATATTTGCGCGAGCTTTCGGTGTGGATCGTTTCGCCCGCCATGAAATCGATGGTCGCGTCCCCGATCCTGACCCTCTGGTCGCGCGTCGATCGCAGGTGCATCTCCATCCGGGCGTCGACCGGGTTCCACAGCGCCAGGTGCTCGA
Organism: Brevundimonas sp.; assembly: GCF_044239655.1. Classification (GTDB taxonomy): domain Bacteria; phylum Pseudomonadota; class Alphaproteobacteria; order Caulobacterales; family Caulobacteraceae; genus Brevundimonas. The sequence goes on along the minus strand of NZ_JBIIAY010000009.1, from coordinate 33,568 downwards.
AGGCCGAAAGATCGAAATCCGCCCCGAGTTCTCGATTGGCACGGACCAGCAGGTTCTTGTTGAACGCCGCCGTCACCCCTTGCGTATCGTCATAGGCGGCGACCAGGGTCCCCGGATCCTTGACCAGATCGACACCGAGAATGAACAGGGCCCCGACGTCCAGCCGCTCTCGCGCCACCGTCAGGAAGCGGATCGCGTCGTCGCGATCCAGATTGCCGAGCGTCGATCCCGGGAAGAACCCCACCCGGCGTCCGAGACCCAGCTCAGGCAGGGCCGGCAGGTTCAGGAAATCGCCCACAACCGGCTCTACCCGCAAAGACGTATAGTCGGCCGACAGGCTCTGCACGGCGTTCTCAAGCGCGTCGGGACTGATGTCGATCGGCACATAGGCGGCAAGATCGGGCGCGGCATCCAGCAGGATGCGGGTCTTCTCGCTGGCCCCGGATCCGAACTCGACCAGCACCGCGCGGTCGCCGAACCGGGCCGTCAGGGACGGGGCCAGCTCACGCAGCAGGGCGGCCTCCTGGCGCGTCGGATAGTATTCCGGCAGGCGGGTGATGTCCTCGAACAGCCGTGACCCCTCGGCGTCGTAGAACCATTTGGGGGACACAGCCTTCTGCGGCTTGGCCAGACCGGCCAGCAGTTCGGTTCGGAACTCGCGGGTGACGGCGTCGTCACCCAGGTCCCCGTCTTCCGAGGACAGATCCTCGGCCAGTCTCAATCCCATGAAGGCCCATCTCTGATGCGGGTAGAAGAAGTTGCGGTAGGTTGCGCGGCCATGGCCGTCGGGCGTCGCGAACGAAGACCCTCTCAGAACACTCTGATTGGCCATGAATTTCCCGTTGTACTCCGCCGCCGTCCCTGAGGTCGGTCGAAAGCCGGGATAGGGCAGATAGGCGCTGGACGTGTGCTGCCAGACCTCGCCGAACAGATTGCAGAACGCCTCGGGCCGGGTGGTCGCCGCATGCTCCCATTCCGCCTCCGTCGGCAGACGTTTGCCGGCCCAGGACGCAAAGGCGTCCGCCTCATAGGCGCTGATATGTCGCACGGGCCCATGGGGGTCGATCGGGACACGGCCGGTAAGTGACATCGTGGTCCAGCCGCCCGGGTCCGCGCGCCAGTACAGCGGTGCCTGCCAGCCCTCGGCCTTCACCGTCGCCCAGCCGTCCGACAGCCACAACTCGGGCCGCCGGTATCCGCCGTCGTCGATGAAGGCGATCCACTCACCGTTGGTCACGAGGTCGCGCGCCAGACCGAACGGCTGCAACCAGACCGGATGGGCAGGCCCTTCGTTGTCGAAGGCGAACCCCGATCCGTCATGACCCAGTGTCACCATTCCGCCGGTGAAGGTCTCGAAGCCGCCTCGCACAGGCTCGACCGGCACCGCCCGCGGCTCGACCGCATAGGCCGCGGGATCGAGCGGCGACCGGGCCATCAACGCCAGGATATCCATCAGGAACAGCTCCTGATGTTGCTGGTCATGGTGCAGGCCCAGCACGAACAGGTACCGATCCGCCCCCGACGTCAGGCCGCGTCCCAACCGATCGATCATCCGCCGATCGATCTCCGCGCGATACGCCAGCACGTCCTCAAGCGACGGCCGGGTCATCAACCCCCGCTCATGCCGCGCAACCCGTTCTCCCAGCGACTCATAGTAGGAGTTGAACATCTGCTGGAAACGCGGATCGACCGGCTCATAGCCCTCGTCGGCCGCCAGGATCATGGCCTCGAAGAACCAGCTGGTATGCGCCAGATGCCATTTTCCGGGGCTGGCATCCGCCATGGCCTGGGCCGACAGATCCTCGGCCGACAGGCCCCTGGCCAGTGCGGGCATGGCGTCGCGGACACGGCGATAGGCGGCGACGTCGTCGTCCTGTCGCGTGGCGACGCGCGCGTGGTCATTCATCGGCTCTGCCCCCGCTCACTGGAATTCTTTCGATCGCAGCGGAAAGCCGCAGTCCGGTTTTCGTTCCTGCGGCGGAAGCTACGTCGGAACTACCGAACCGGACGCCCGCCGTGCTTGGCATATTCGAGCCGCGCGATGGTCCGGTTGTGAACCTCGTCCGGTCCATCGGCGAAGCGCAGGGTGCGGACCTGGGCGTACAACTCTGCCAGCGGCGTATCGGCCGATACACCGGCACCGCCGAAGGCCTGGATCGCGTCGTCGATGATCTGCAGCGCCATCTTGGGTGCCGCCACCTTGATCTGCGAAATTTCGGACTTGGCGTTCTTGGCCCCGGCCTGGTCGATCATCCAGGCGGCCTTCAGCACCATCAGGCGACACATCTCGATATTGGTCCGCGCCTCGCCGACCCGCTGTTCCCAGACCGAATGCTCGGCGATCTGCTTTCTGAACGCGGTGCGGTTCAACAATCGCTCGCACATCAGGGCCAGCGCCTTTTCGGCGGCCCCGATGGTCCGCATGCAGTGGTGGATTCGGCCGGGCCCCAGCCGCCCTTGCGCGATCTCGAACCCCCTGCCCTCGCCCGCGATCAGGTTCGAGACCGGTACCCGGACATTCTCCAGCACCACCTCGGCATGGCCGATCGGCCGTTCGTCATAACCGAAGACGCTCAGCATCCGCTCGACCCGGAAGCCCGGCGTGTCGGTGGGCACCAGGATCTGGGATTGCTGGGCGTGGGTCGCGGCCCCCGTGTCGGTCTTGCCCATAACGATGGCGATCCTGACGTTCGGATGGCCCATGTTGGTCGACCACCATTTGCGGCCGTTGATGACGTATTCATCGCCGTCGCGCACGATCGACGTCTGGATGTTGGTCGCGTCCGACGAAGCGACCGCCGGCTCGGTCATCAGGAAGGCCGAGCGAATCGTCCCGGCCATCAGGGGCTTCAGCCATTGCTCCTGCTGCTCGGCGTTGCCGTACATGTGCAGGACTTCCATGTTGCCGGTATCCGGCGCGGCGCAGTTGAACACCTCCGCCGACCACAGGGCGTGGCCCATGATCTCGGCCAGCGGGGCGTATTCGACATTGGTCAGGCCCGCGCCGTGTTCACCCGGCAGGAACATGTTCCACAGCCCGGCCTCGCGCGCCTGGGCCTTCATCTCTTCCATGACGGGCGGCTGACGCGTGTGATCCTCATGGACCTGGGCCCAGTATTCGGCCGAGCGCGGCAGCACCTTGTCGTCCATGAAGCGCTGGAGCCGCTCCTGCCAGTGCAGGCCGAGATCGCTGTGCTTGAAATCCATGGTCGTCCTCCCGAGACGGATATGAAAACGGCGCGGCCCTCTTTCGGAGCCGCGCCGTGTCGTTCTTGTCTTTTCAGACCGGCATCAACGCTTCAGCAGCGGGATCAGCTTCTGGGCGATCATCATGTCGCCGGCGATCTTCAGCTTGCCCTGCATGAAGGCCATCATGCCGTCCAGCTTGCCTTCGGACATGGCGATGAAGTCGTCCCACGAGACCGTCACGGTCGTGTCGGCGGGCTTGTCGTCGTTGGTCACCGTGTTCGGGACCGAGGCGCCGTCGATGTAGATCTTGCCCGTGTCGCCCATGTCGATCTTCACGGTCTTGCCCAGACCGGAGTTGTCGCCGACGGCGCTGCGGATGTGTTCGGTAACCTGAGCCAGGTCGGCCATGGTCGTCTCCCTAAGACAGTGATTTGAGACAGCCCTAGCCCTCCCCGACCACCATGCCAAGATCACGTCAGGTCAAGTTGGATCACGTTCCCTGCTTGAGAAAGGGCGCCGTCTGGAACAGCCGGCGTTCGGCGGCACGGGGATCGTTCTCGCTCCGGCTCTCGACGTCGAAGATCATCGTGGCCCGTTCCGGCAGCGAATAGGGATTCCAGGCCGGGATCGCCGCATTGTTCGGATTGCCGGTCTTCGCGAACGCGATGAAGGTCTCGCTCATCGCATTGGCCACCCTGAGCGCTTCCGGCCCAGTCCCCGTCTTCGATGTCGGCTGGTGGCAGTTGTCGAAGGCCAGGGCGATGTCGAACGAATGATAGGCACCCAGCCTCGGCTCCATGGGCGATCCGAAATCCAGCTGGTACATCCAGGTCCGGTCGCCGATCTTCGCCCTCTCCTCGGCCTGGATCAGATGCCCCGGCCGCGACCGGCCACAGGTGGCGGCAGCGAAGAAGACATCGACCGGCGACATCTGCGGGAACTGTCTGCGATACCAGTCCACCACATACTGGGCGTTCAGATCGACCACGAACTCGGGCGCCAGCTTGGCCGCCACTGTGTCCCAGGTCAGGCTGAAGTTGCGCTCGTCCGACGCGGTAAAGGCCCGGGCCTCGTCGTGGGTATTGCCGACGATCATGGGGATATGGGCGCTTTCCCTCGGCGCATCCGGCACGAAAGGGTGTCTGGGCAGGGTGTCGTGGTCCATGACCGACCAGAAATAGATGCCGCCCTTCTCGATCGGGTCGTCCATCGCCAAGGCCTCGACCAGCCGGCCCATGGGCACGGTGGCCAACTCCGCCGCGCGATCCGGTGTCAGATCGAGGTGGTCGAGGAAGGCGCGCATCCTCAGTTCGGCGTGCTGCGGGCCCATGGCGGTCACGTGCTGGCCGCTCATGGTGATGACCTTGTGGAAGAGACCGGCTGCCGACGGCATGGCCATCAGGGTCACCAGCTTGGCCCCGCCGCCCGACTGGCCAAAGACCGTGACGTTGTCGGCGTCGCCGCCGAACTCGGCGATATTGTCCCGCACCCAGCGCAGGGCCAGCATCAGGTCCAGGTTCCCGACACTGCCCGACTTGGCATAGACCCCGCCCCCCACCGGCGACAGCAGCTGGCCCAGACCATTGTACCCGAACACATTCAGACGGTGGTTCAGGGTCACGACCACCACATCGCCGCGCCGACACAGGGCCACCCCGTCATACAGCGGACTCGACCCCGAGCCGTTGGCGTGGGCCCCGCCGTGGACATAGACCATCACCGGCCGCTTCGCCGCATCGCGAAGCTCGGGCGTCCAGACGTTCAGGAACAGACAGTCTTCGGACTGATTGGCCTCATCCGACTTCTGCGGGCTGGCCGCGCCATAGGTCGTGGCGTCGCGGACATCGCTCCAGGATTCGGGCGCCACCCCGGGCTGGAACCGTCGCGGTGCGGTGTCCGCGCCGTAGCGCACGCCCTTGAAGACCTTGATGCCCTGATCGACATAGCCCCGGACCCGACCGTGCCGCGTCGTCGCCACGGGTTGGTCCGGATCGGCCCAGGCCGCGCCGCCCGTCGCCATCAGTCCCCCGGCCATGGCTGCGGTGGCGATCACGGTGCGACGGGTCTGCATGGCGGAGTATCCTTGCTAGGGCGTGGCCCTGGCCTGCGCCTCGATCAGGTCGAGGAGCGGCTTCAGGCTGGGGTTGTCGTTGTCGCGACGCCACGCGACGAACAGTTCGACCGGGTGTTCCGGCGTGGTGTCCAGAGGCCTGAACTCGACCCCCTCGAAATGCAGCTTGGTCGCGGCCTCGGGCACCACCGCCGCCCCGATCCGGGCGTGGACCAGGGCCAGAATCGAGTGGATCTGCGCCATATGCTGGACGTACTGGGGCGAGACCCCGGCCTCGTCGAACATGGCCGTCAGCATGGCGTGGAAATAGCCGGCCCCTTCGGGCGCATACATGATCATCGGCTGGGCGTCGAAATCGGCCAGGCTGATCCGGTCCTTGTCCAGACGCGGATCGCCGCTGGGCAGGGCCGCGACCAGGGGCTCGGTCAGCACCCTCACCTTGTCGAACTCGGGCCGGGTCAGGGGCGGCCGCACCAGCCCCAGGTCGATCCGCCCGGTCAGCAAGGCCTCGACCTGTTCGCCCGACACCAGTTCACGCAGGGTCAGGTCGACGTTCGGCAACTGGGTCCGGGCCAGGTCGACCAGATTGGGCAGGAAGGAATAGCCCGAGGCCGCCGTGAACCCGACCGCGACCCGGCCAGCGTCACCGCTGGCGATCCGTCGCGTGGCCAGAGCCGCGCTTTCGGCCAGTCTGAGGATGCGTTTCGCCTCGATCAGGAACGACCGCCCCGCCGGTGTCAGCCGCACCGACCGGCTGGTCCGGTCCAGCAGGACGACGCCCAGGATCCGCTCCAGCAACTGCACCTGACGGCTCAGCGGCGGCTGGGTCATGTTGAGGCGTTGGGCGGCCCGGCCGAAATGCAGTTCCTCGGCGACGGCGACGAAGCACCGCAACTGGCTCAGCTCGAACATGTTCATCGCCTCTCTCCCAGGCGATGGGTTCTAGGCCCTGCGGACCCGAACGGACAGGCCACCGACCCTATCCGTTCGCCGCCAGTTTCGGCGCGGCCGGTTGCACGCGGGCGATCAGCGCCGACAGTTCGGCCAGTTCGGCGGGCTTCAGGTCGATCAGCGGCGTGCGGACCGGACCGGCGGTGCGGCCGATCGCGGTCATGCCTGCCTTGACGATCGAGACGGCATAACCCCTGCCCTTGTTGCGCAGCGCGATGTACGGCAGCACGAAATCACGCAGACCCGCCATGATGGTCGCATGGTCACGGGCCCGGACGGCCTTGTAGAAATCCAGCGCGAACTCCGGCACGAAGTTGAAGATCGCCGACGAATAGGTCGTGACCCCCATCTCCAGATAAGCGGGCGCAAAGGTCTCGGCGGTCGGCAGGCCACCGACATAGGTCAGGCGATCGCCCATCCGCGCATAGACCTGCATCATCAACTCGATGTCGCCGACGCCGTCCTTGAACCCGACCAGGTTCGCGTTGCGCTCGCACAGCTTTTCCAGGGTCTCGGGCTGCAGCACGGCATTGTCGCGATTATAGACGATGACGCCCAGCGACGTCGCCCTGCAGACCGCCTCGACGTGGGCCGCCAGACCTTCCTGGCCCGGCACCATCAGATAGTTGGGCAGCAACAGGATGCCGTCGGCCCCGTTCGCCTCGGCCGATTGAGCCAGATCGACGGCCATGGCGGTGCCGTATCCGGCCCCGGCGATGACCGGGGTCTTGCCGGCGGTTTCCTCGACGGCGGCCTTGACCACCTTGCCGACCTCTTCGGGCGTCAGGGAGAAGAACTCGCCGGTGCCGCCCGCAGCGAACAGGCCAGCGAGCTCATACTCCAGCATCCAGGCGCAATGGTCGCGATAGTCCTTCTCGACGAACTGCTGCTCGGCGTCGAAATGGGTGACCGGAAACGACAGCAAACCGCCGCCGATGGTCGCGGCCATTTCCGCGGGCGTCATTCTGGACATGGAATTCCTCGCTCAAAGACGGCCGTGCCGCCCGGCGCTGTCGTCGCGCCCTGATCGAACGGTATTCCGGTCTTTGATGCGGGTCCAAGCCAATGCAGCTATCGACCGATGCGCGTTTTGGCTTGATCGCCCTCAGTACCCTTGGGCGCGCGCCAGTCGCTCGGTGTGGAAGCCGGCGTCGCCCAGCAGTTCGTTCAGCACCCGCACCCGCTTCATGAACAGCCCAACGTCGAAGGCGTCGGTCATGCCGACCCCGCCGTGCATCTGGACCGCCTCCTGCACTGCCAGTTCGGCGACCCGCCCTGCCTTGGCCTTGGCCACTGAGACGGCCAGCCCCGCATCCTCGCGCCCTGCGTCCAGACGCTGCAACGCACCCAGCACGGCCGCCCGCGCCAGCTCGATCTCGGTGAACAGATGCGCCGCCCGGTGCTGCAACGCCTGGAACTCGCCGATCAGCTTTCCGAACTGCTTGCGGGTCCGCAGGTATTCGAGCGTCAGCTGGAACGCCTGGTCCCCTGCCCCGGTCAGGGACGCCGCCGCACAGGCCCGGCCCAGGTTCAGCGCGCCCTCCAGCAGCCCCTCACCCGCATCGACCGCCCCGATCACTGCGTCCGCGTCGACCTGGACATCGGTCAGGGTCACTCGCGCGGCATTGTGAGCATCGACCATCACGGTGCGTTCGATCTCGACGCCCGCCGTCTTCGGATCGACCAGAAACAGGGTCAGCCCCCCGTCGGTCCGCGCCGCCACGATCAGGGCGTTGGCAACATGGCCATCCAGCACGAAGCCCTTGGCCCCGTTCAGCTTGAAGCCGTTGCCTGACCGCTCTGCGGTCGTGGCGATGGCCGAGGGCCGGTGCTTGGCCCCCTCGTCCACAGCCAAAGACAGGATCGCCTCACCGCCCGCGATGCGCGGCAGCCAGGCCGCCTGCTGCTCCGCCGATCCCCCGTCCACCAGCACCTTCGCCGCCAGCACCCCCGACCCCATGAAGGGCGAGGGCGTCAGGGTCCGCCCCAGCGCCTCGGCCAGTACCCCCGCCTCGACCGCGCCCAGGCCTGAGCCGCCGTGTTCCTCGGGGATGATGACGCCCGCAAATCCCATCTCGCCGAACGCCTTCCACAGGTCTCGCGACACGCCGTCCGCGTCGTGCTCGTCGCGGAGCTTCCTCAGATGCGCGATCGGCGCATTCTCGCTCAGAAAGCCGTCGGCGGCCTCCTTCAGCATCGTCTGTTCTTCGGTGAGGATCAGCGGCATGAGAGGTCCTGGAGTTGATCTTCGAAATCGCAACTGGGGACGACCTGGATCGCCTGGTCGCGCAGCCCACCCAGCAAGCGGCGAATCGAGGCGACGAACGCGTCCGCGTCTGCGTGGCCGGGCTCGGCGGTGATCTCCAGATAGAGGAGCCAGCCGATGAAATCGGTCTCGCCGCGTCCGTCCGTGTTGGGGATCAGGTCGATCAGCAATCCGTCCACCCGCAAGGTGCGGTGCTCGAAACGCCCGCCCACCGCTACAATCAGAGCCGCCCGAATCGCATTCCGGGTGGCCTCGCGGTCCGGCCCGGTCAGATAGACCTTGCAGTAGAGGTCACTGTTCAAGGCTCACGCCCCGGGCAGTTGCAGCAGGTGTTTGGCGATGATGTTCAGCTGAATCTCGCTGGTCCCGCCCTCGATCGAATTGGCCTTGGTCCGCAGCCAGTCGCGTGCCGCCCCGCCGTGGTGCGACCGCTCGCTCTCCCACTCCAGCGCATCCGATCCCCCCGCCGTCATGGCCAGTTCGTGGCGTCGCTTGTTCAGCTCCGACCCATAGTATTTCAGCATGGAGGCGATTGCCGGCGACACCTGCTTCGCCTTCACCTGATCCCCGACCCGCTCCATCGACAGCTGGAACGCCGCCAGATCGACCTCCAGATCGGCGATCCGCGCCCGCAGCATCGGATCGCCCAGACGCCCCTCGGCATCGGCACCGACGCTATCAGCGGCGACCTGCCCCATCGGGCGGCCGCCCCCGATCATGCCCATGCCGCCGATCATGGTTCGCTCGTGCGCCAGCAGCGCCTTGGCCACGTCCCAGCCCCGGTTCAGCGCCCCGACCAGATTGGCCTTCTCCACCCGCACATCGTCGAAGAAGGTCTCACAGAAGGGCGACTTGCCCGATATCAGCGTGATCGGCCGGGTCGAAACCCCCGGCGTCGCCATGTCGAACAGGACGAACGAAATCCCCAGATGCTTGGGTGCCTCCGGGTCGGTCCGCACCAGACAGAAGATCCAGTCGGCCTTGTCGGCATAGGAGGTCCAGACCTTCTGGCCGTTGACGATCCAGTGATCGCCCCTATCGTCGGCGCGGGTCTGAACCCCCGCTAGGTCCGACCCCGCGCCCGGCTCGGAATAGCCCTGGCACCAGCGGATTTCGCCGCGCACGATCTCGGGCAGGAAGCGCTTCTTCTGTTCCTCGGTCCCAAACTGCAGCAGGGCCGGGCCCAGCATCCAGATGCCGAAGCTGGACAGGGGCATCTGGGCGTCGATGCGGCGCATCTCGGACGCCAGAACCTTGGCCTCCTCGCGGCTTAGCCCCCCGCCCCCGTATTCGGTCGGCCATTCCGGCGCGGTCCAGCCGCGCGCGCCCATGACGTCCATCCAGACCTTGTGGGCCGGGGTCTTGAACACGGCGTTGCGTCCGCCCCAGACCCGGTCCTCGTCACTGTCCAGCGGCCCCCGGCATTCCGCCGGGCAGTTCGCCTCAAGCCAGGCGCGTGTCTCGGCCCGGAATGTCTCAAGATCAGCCATCGCGTGTCCCCGCGTTTCCTCTGGCGATCACTCTAGCAGCGATCGCACGATGACGTAGCGTCAGCCCGCGACCGATCGCGCTAGGATTTATTTCCTCCCCGACTCTTGCGCATCGAAGGGCGGAACACCAACTCTTGTCGAGCCTTCGACAGGCCCGGCCTGGATTTGGCGGTTTGGCGGTTTGGCGGTGTGTTTTCGGACCGCCACCGCCATCGGTCGGCGCAGGTTTCACGATGGAGCGGCCGGCCCCTCAGCAGAGGTGTGAAAAAATCACGCATCGCCCCGTTCGATCAGGGCATGTTATCGCCCCTGAATCGGGTGTAGTCTGGGACGTCCTTGTTTTCGTACGGAGAAGCCGCGTTGAAAGTTCTGGTTCTCGGCGCCGGCGTCATCGGGGTGACCACCGCCTACTACCTGGCCCGGGCCGGGCATGAGGTCACGGTCGTCGAACGTCAGCCGGGCCCCGCGCTGGAGACCAGTTTCGCCAACGCCGGCCAGGTGTCTCCGGGATATTCCTCACCCTGGGCCGCGCCCTCGATCCCGCGCAAGGCCCCGCGCTGGCTACTGATGAAGTACGCGCCGCTGATCCTGCGGCCCCGCGTTGATCCGGCCATGATCCAGTGGGGTCTGGCCATGCTGAGGAACTGCACCCCCTCACGCTATGTGCGCAACAAGGAGCGGATGGTCCGTCTGGCGGAATACAGCCGCGACCAGCTGATGGCCCTGCGCGCCGAGACCGGCATCGCCTACGACGGCCGGGCCCAGGGCACGCTCCAGCTGTTCCGCACCGAGCGCCAGCTCGAGGACTCGGCCAAGGACGTCAAGGTCCTGAACCACGAGGGCGTCCCCTGCGAGGTTCTCGACAAGGCCGGCTGCATCGCCGCCGAGCCGGGGCTGGCGCGTTCGGAGGCCACCATCGTCGGGGGCCTGCGCCTGCCCAATGACGAGACCGGCGACTGCCACATCTTCACCAACCGCCTGGCCGAAATGGCCGCCGCCTTGGGCGTCGTCTTCCGCTTCAACGAGACCGTCGAATGGATCTCGACCCAGGCCAATGAGGTCACCGCCGTCCGCACCGACAAGGGCGATCTGACCGCCGACGCCTATGTCGTCGCCCTGGGCAGCTATTCGACCCGGATGCTGAAGCCCCTCGGGCTTGGTCTGCCCGTCTATCCGGTGAAGGGCTATTCGATCACCGTGCCGATCGCCGATGAGCCCGGCGCACCCGTCTCGACCGTCATGGACGAGACTTACAAGATCGCCATCACCCGCCTGGGCGACCGCATCCGTGTCGGCGGTATGGCCGAGCTCGGCGGCTACAGCCACGACCTGCCGCCGCACCAGCAGGCGACGCTGGAGCATTCCCTGACCACCCTGTTCCCCGGCGCCGGAGATGTCGGCGCGGCGAAATACTGGACGGGTCTTCGCCCCATGACGCCGGACGGCACGCCGGTGATCGGCCGGACGAAATACAAGGGTCTGTGGCTGTCGACCGGTCACGGCACCCTGGGCTGGACCATGGCCTGCGGCTCGGGCCGTGTGCTGGCCGACCTGATCTCCGGCGTGAAGCCCGAGGTCGAGACCGCCGATCTGGAAATCGCCCGCTACGCCTGATCGGCAGGCGGGGCGTCGGTCCAGCCGTTGGGCCGCCAGCCGCTCATCAGGGCCTCGATCGCGACCTGCACAGGGCCCGAGATGTCACGCTTGCCCATCTCCATCTCGCGCACCCGCGCCGTCCGCTTCTCCGGCGTCCCGGCCAGACGCAGGGCGCGCCCCAGTTGCTCATGATCCCACCCCAGGATCGTGCGCGCCATCTTCAGTTCGTCCGCCGGACCGGCCATCGCCCTACTCCACCCGATCTCCCGAACCGTGGTCAGGAGATTGAATCACATTGAAAACCAGGACGCTTCTGACGGAGCCCGTCAAACATACCGTGGCCGGATATAGCGCCGATGACCGGTCGAACAAAGAGCCTGGCCGCCCACGGACACCAAGCGTGAGATTATGCCTCGAACCGATAGCCGATCCCGGCTTCGGTCAGGACGATGGTGGGGACCGCCGGGTCAGGTTCGATCTTGTGCCGCAGCTGGCCGATGACGACGCGCAGGTACTGGACGTCGTCGGCATGGGCGGCCCCCCAGACCGCGGTCAGCAGGTCGGCATGGCTCACCACCTTGCCCGCGCTCCGGGCCAGATAGGCCAGGACGTCATACTCCTTGGGACGAAGCTTGAGCCGCTCCTCGCCCTTCGTGACCAGCCGGCGATCCAGATCGATGGTGACCTGACCGGCCGTGACGACGCCCGTCGCCGCCGGCCTCAGCGCACCCTGACGCAGGCCCGCCCGCAGCCGGGCCAGAAGCTCCCCGACCCCGAACGGCTTCTCGACATAGTCGTTGGCCCCGAGATCGAGGGCCGCGATCTTCTCGGCTTCCCGGTCGCGGGCCGACAGGATGATGATCGGCCCGGCATAGAATTCGCGCGCCCGCCTGAGCACTTCCTTGCCGTCCATGTCGGGCAGGCCGAGATCGAGCACGACCGCGTCCGGGTTCCACAGCGCGATGCCCCGCAGGCCTTCCTGCCCATTGTCCGCGCGCTTTGCGTCATAGCCGGCCGCGTCGAGCGCCGGAGTCAGGAACCGGTGGATCTGGGGCTCATCGTCGATGACCAGGATCTGCGGACGGACGGCCGACATCACAGCAGCTCGCGATGGGTGGCGATGGCCTTGGGCAGGCTGATCAGGATGCGGGTCCCTGACTTCACCCCATCGTCCCCTTCATGGATGGGACTGGCCGCCGCGATCCGGCCGTTCATGGCCTCCACAAAGCCCTTGGCGATAGCCAGGCCCAGGCCGACACCCTTGGACCGGTCGCTGGACTCCTCCATCCGCCGGAACTTGTCGAAGACCCGTTCAAGCTCTGCGGTCGGGATGCCCATCCCTTCGTCCTCTACGCTGATCACCACGGCGTTGCGATCCTCATAGGCGGCGATCTCGATGGTCGATCCGTCGGGACTATAGGCGATGGCATTCTCCAGCACATTGACCAAGGCCTGTTCGAGCAGCCCTTCATCGACCCTGACGAGCGACAGGTCCGCCGGGAAGTCCCGGGTCATCCTGCGGCTTTCCAGACGTCTGGACACCCGCTCGGCCGCCGCATTCAGGATGTCGCGCGCATCGGTCCATTCGGCCCGCACCTTGAGCGCCCCGCCCTCCAGCCGGGTCATGTCCAGCAGGTCACCGACGTAGCGGTTCAACCGCTCGGCCTCTTCCCGAATGCTCAGCAGCAGGTCGGCCCGCACCGCCGGCGTCAAACCCGCGCCGTAGTCGATCAGGGTCGTCGCCGACCCCAGCACGGTCGACAGCGGCGTTCTCAGATCGTGGCTGACCGAATTCATCAGGGCTGTGCGGAAGCGGTCGGCACGCCGCAGGGTCTCGGTCTCGACCGCCTGACCGGCGAGGTTGGCACGCTCGATGGCGACGGCACCCTGGTCCAGCAGGGCCAGGGTCAGGCGTTCCTCGTCGGACCCGGACGCGAGGGCAGCGGCCTGGATCCCCGCCACGCCCGAGCGGCCTTGAATCCCTTGCAGGGGCCAGAAGGTCCAGCTCGCATGCGGAAGCGTCCCCGTGCCGTGTCCGGCCGCCTCTCCGTGCTCCCAGGCCCAGCGCGCGGAGGCCATGGCGGATGCCCCCAGGTCCGGCGTGTCAGGCACCCCGGCCGCGATCACGAGGTCATCCCCCTGCGGCAGCAACACGACCGCCTTGGCTCCGGCGGCATGAGAAGCCTGTTCCGCCAGCACGCGCGCCGTCGCCTGCCGGCCGGCCGCCCCCGCGAGGGCCTGGCTTGCACCCAGCAGGGCCGAAACCGCGACGGCCCGTCTCTGAGTCCGCTTGGCCTGCTCGCGGACCCGGCCTGCAAGCGCGCCGGTCAGCAGGGCGACGCCCCAGAACACCACCAGTGTCAGGACGTCCGTCGGCGACCCGATGATGAAGCTGTAGCGTGGATGAAGGAACAGGAAGTTGTAGATCAGGAACGCCGCCGTCGCAGCGGTCACAGCAGGTCTGAGCCCGTACCGCGCGCCGGTCGCGACGACGGCGGCAAGGTAGATGACGCCCAGGTCGACGCGCTCGAAGGCTGTGTCGAGGCTGTAGGCCGTAAGCGTGGCCAGCCCCACGAGACCGAGCCCGACGGCATAGCCGAACCATCGTACCGGCGCGCGAACGGGGCGCATCGCCGGGGCCGCAGCAGCGTCCTTCTCGTCGGTGATGATATGGATGGCGACGCCATTGGCCGAACGCAGCAGCTCCGCCGCCAGGGATCGGCCGATCAGGTCGCGCAGGCGGCTGGTCCGGCCCTTGCCGATCACGATCTGGGTGACGTGATTGCGGCCGACGTAGTCCATCACGGCCCGGACGACGTCGTCGCCACTCAGGGTGATGGTCCGCGCGCCCAGTTGCTCGGCCAGCTTCAGGGCCTCGCTGAGGCGAGCGGCCCGCTCGCCCGTGATCGCACCCTGATCGACAGTCGCGACGGTCCAGGGGGCGTCCATCATCATGTCCGAGAGGCGCCGACCGGCACGGACCAGCGAAGCCGCCATGCCGTCCCCGCCGATCAGCACCAGAATGCGAGCGCCCGCGGCCCACGGCCCCGGCACGCCCTTCTCTCGCAAATGGACGAGCAGTTGATCGTCGACCGTCTGAGCGGCCCGCCGCAGTGCCAGTTCTCGCAGCGCGGTCAGGTTCTCGACCTTGAAGAAATTCTCCGAGGCCAGCCGCGCCGTTTCGGGCACATAGACCTTGCCCTCCTCCAGCCGCTTGCGCAGCTCATCCGGCGTGATGTCCACGACCTCGATATCGTCGGCCTTGGACAGGGCGCTGTCGGGTACCGTCTCTCGCTGGCGCGCGCCGGTGATGCGCAGGACGACGTCGGACAGGCTCTCCAGATGCTGGACATTCAGCGTGGTCCAGACGTCGATCCCGGCCTTCAGAATCTCCTCGACGTCCTGCCAGCGTTTGGGATGGCGCGAGCCGGGGACGTTGGAATGGGCGTATTCATCGACCAGCAGAAGGCCCGGGCGGCGGGCGATCGCGCCGTCGATGTCGAACTCCATCAGGGCGCGGCCCTTGTAGTCGATCGGATTGCGGGCGAGCACGTCGAGGCCGCGCAGCAGGCTCTCGGTCTCCTTGCGGCCGTGGGTCTCGACGACCCCGACCAGCACGTCACCGTGCTCAGCCTGACGCCTGCGGGCCGCGCGCAGCATCTCGTAGGTCTTGCCGACGCCGGGCGACATGCCCAGGAAAACCTTCAGCCGGCCCCGCTTTCGCGAGGCCGGCCGGGGAACGTCGGGAGTATCGAGGTCCGCCAAATCAGGCTGCCGGAGGCTGCGCCAGGGCGTCGAGCGCACGGTTGATCATCAAGACATTGACATGCGGCTGGCCGATGAAGCCGAGCAGCGGGCGCTTCGTGTTCCGGTCGATCACGCCCTGCACCTGTGCCGTCGTCAGACCCCGGGCCGCCGCGACGCGCGGGGCCTGAAGACGGGCATAGGCCGGAGAAATGTCCGGGTCGAGCCCCGAGGCGGAGGCCGTGACCGCATCGGCGGGGATGGGCCGGCCGGGGGCTTCGGCGCGCAGGGCGTCGGCGTCGGTCTTGACCCGCGCGATCAGGTCCGGGTTCAGCGGGCCGAAGTTCGAGCCCGACGATCCGGCGGCGTTATAGCCGTCGCCCGCCGCCGACGGGCGCGGATGCAGATAGCGCGCCTCGGCGAAGGGCTGACCGATCAGAGACGAACCCTGGATCACGCCACCCGGCCCGCGCACCAGACTGCCGTCGGCCTGGCTCGGGAAGGCGATCTGGGCCACGCCTGTGATCGCCAGCGGATAGGCCAGGCCCAGCAGCAGGGTGAACAGCGCCAGCATCACGACGGCGGGACGGATTTGGTTGATCATCATCTACTCCTTGATCTGGCTCGCCGGGACCGGCTCCGGTCGGCCGGGGGCATGGATGTCGCGCGCCTGAGCCAGCAGGCTGACGATCGTGATGGCGGCGATGAAGAAGACGGCGAACCAGACGTCGTTCTTTCCGGAGGCCTTGAACTGGGATTTGCGGGGCATGACGGCCATCCTCACGCCAGACCCAGTCCGGTGATGACCATGTCGATGGCCTTGATCCCGACGAAGGGCGCGATCAGGCCGCCCAAGCCATAGATCAGCAGGTTACGGCTCAGCAGCGCCCCGGCCCCGATCGCCCGGTATTTGACGCCACGCAGCGCCAGTGGGATCAGGGCCACGATCACCAGGGCATTGAAGATCACCGCCGACAGGATCGCGCTTTCGGGGCTACCCAGCCGCATGACGTTCAGTGCGCCCAGGGCCGGCAGGGCGACCACGAACATCGCCGGGATGATGGCGAAGTATTTGGCCACGTCGTTGGCGATGCTGAAGGTGGTCAGGGCACCGCGCGTGATGAGCAGTTGCTTGCCGACCTCGACGATCTCGATGACCTTGGTCGGGTCTGAGTCGAGGTCGACCATGTTGCCGGCCTCGCGGGCGGCCTGGGCCCCCGTCTGCATGGCCACGCCGACGTCGGCCTGGGCAAGCGCAGGCGCGTCGTTGGCACCGTCACCGCACATGGCGACCAGTCGCCCCTTGGCCTGCTCCGCCTTGATGAGGCGCATCTTGTCCTCTGGCGTGGCCTCGGCGAGGAAGTCATCGACACCGGCCTCAGAGGCTATAGCGGCCGCCGTGACCGGGTTATCGCCGGTGATCATCACCGTGCGCAGGCCCATGGTGCGGAGCTCGGCGAAGCGCGCCTTCACGCCCGGCTTGACCACGTCCTTCAGGTGGATGACGCCCACGAGCCGACCGTTCTCGGTCACCGCCAGCGGCGTGCCGCCCGAGCGGGCGATACGGTCCACAGCGGCAGTGAACTCGGCGGGAGCAGAGGCTTCACCAAGGGACTTCAGCACGGCGTCGACCGCGCCCTTGCGCCAGGAGTCCTTGCCGGCGTCCAGACCCGACTGACGAGTGGTTGCTGTGAAGGCGATGGCGGTCGAACCCGCGGGCTGTTCGACCACGATCCCGGCGTTGCGGCCCAGCTCGACGATCGAACGACCTTCCGGCGTCTCATCGGCCAGGGAGGCGGTAACGGCAGCGCGCAGGGCGACCTCTGGGCGGACGCCCGACACCGGGATAACCTCGGTGGCCATGCGGTTGCCGAAGGTGATGGTGCCGGTCTTGTCGAGCAGCAGGGTGTCGACGTCGCCTGCCGCCTCCACCGCACGGCCCGAGGTGGCCAGCACGTTCACCTTCAGCAACCGGTCCATGCCGGCGATACCGACGGCGGACAGCAGTCCCCCGATGGTCGTGGGGATCAGGGTGATGAACAGGGCACCCAGCACGATAGGATCCAGCTCCACGCCCGAATAGGCACCCAGACCCAGCAGGGTGACGACAGCGATCAGGAACACCAGGGTCAGACCGGCCAGCAGGACCGACAGGGCCAGCTCGTTGGGCGTCTTCCTCCGGTTCGCGCCCTCGACCATGGCGATCATGCGATCGAGGAAGGTCGAGCCGGGGGCCGAGGTGATGCGCACCTTGATCCAGTCGGAGACCACGGTGGTCCCGCCGGTGACAGCCGACCGGTCGCCGCCCGATTCGCGGATCACGGGCGCGCTTTCGCCGGTGATGGCGGCCTCGTTGACCGAGGCAACGCCCTCGACGATCTCGCCGTCCGAGGGGATGACGTCGCCCGCCTCGACCAGAACGATCTGACCGACCTGAAGCGCGCCCGCCGGGGTGGGGACGACCGTGCCGGTCTCGGGATCGACGATGAGCTTGGCCTTGGTGGTGACCCGAGTGGCCCGCAGGCTGTCCGCCGCCGCCTTGCCCCGTCCTTCGGCGACGCTTTCGGCGACATTGGCGAACAGGACGGTGGCCCAGAGCCAGACGGCCAGCTGGATGGCGAACCCCGCCGACTGGCCCGAGGCGATGGCCCCGGCCGCCGACACGGTCGACAGCAGGGCCACGATCCAGGTCGTGAAGATGACCGGGTTCTTGAGCAGGTGACGCGGGTTCAGTTTGACGACGGCGTCTTTGAGCGCGCGGCCCAGCATGGTGCCGGTCAGGCCGCCGCCTAGACCGGGTGACGAAGGCCGGATTTCGGCTTCAGGGTTTGCAAAGGTCATTTCAGGTGTCCGAAGAGGGATCACAGCAGGATCACTGGGCCGCGCCGGCGAGCATCTGGAAATGCTCG
This sequence comes from Brevundimonas sp., assembly GCF_044239655.1. Lineage (GTDB taxonomy): Bacteria > Pseudomonadota > Alphaproteobacteria > Caulobacterales > Caulobacteraceae > Brevundimonas. The sequence continues at coordinate 15,352 of NZ_JBIIAY010000009.1, read as the reverse complement.
ACGATCGGCCCAAGGGCGAGGGCCGGGAAGAACTGCAGCCCGCCCAGGATGAGGATGACGCCGATCAGAAGGCCGATGAACTGGGCGCTGTCGGTCGGCAATGTGCCGGTCGAGGGCGCCAGCTTGGGCTTGACGACCAGGCTGCCAGCGATGGCCAGGACCGCCACGGCAGGCACGAACCGGCCGAGCAGCATTCCGATACCGAGCGTGGTGTTCCACCAGGGGGCATTGGCCGTCAGACCGGCGAAGGCCGAGCCGTTGTTCGCCGCCGCCGAGGTGTAGGCATACAGCATCTCCGACAACCCGTGCGGCCCGTGGTTCAGCAAGCCTTCCATCGCGGTCGGGAAGACGGCGGCGATGGCGGTGAAGCCCAGGATGGCCAGGGGCAGGACCAGGACGGCGATCATGGCGTACTGGATCTCGCGGGCCTCGATCTTCTTGCCGAGGTATTCGGGGGTGCGACCGACCATCAGACCGGCGACGAACACCGCCAGCATGGCCATCACGACCATGATCGCGATCCCCGACCCGATCCCGCCGGGCAGGATCTCGCCCAGTTGCATCAGGAACATCATCAGCCCGCCCGACAGCGGCATATAGGAGCCGTGCATGGAGTTGACCGAGCCGTTCGACGCGCCGGTGGTCGGACCGGCCCAGGCGACCGAGGACGGCAGGCCGAAGCGGGTCTCCTTGCCTTCCAGGTTGACCGGTTGCTCGATCCCGGCGGCGACGAGCGCCGGGGCCGGCTGGCTTTCGGCGACATAGATGCCGGCCGTGCAGACGCTGAGCAGGATGAAGCCTGCGGCGACCAGGGCGCGGACGTCCTTCTTGGCCAGGACGCTGCGGCCGAAGGCGAAGAAGGCGGCCCAGCCCAGGACGTTGATCGACACCGAGGTGATGAAGTTCGTCAGGGCGCTCGGGTTCTCGAACGGGTGCGCCGAGTTGACGTTGAAGATGCCGCCGCCGTTGATGCCCAACTGTTTGATGGCCAGCTGGCTTGCGACCGGGAAGACCGACAGGGTCTGATCGACACCCTCCAGCGAGCGAGCCGTTACCGAGGCGTCCAGGGACTGGACCACGCCAAGGCTGGCCAGCACGAGCGCCAGGACGGTCGAAAGGGGCAGCAGCAGATAGAGGGTCGTCCGGGTCACGTCGGCCCAGAAATTGCCGACCCCCTCTCCCCGGCTGGCAACGAAGGCCCGGGCCAGGGCGGCGGCGATCGTCGCCCCGGTAGCGGCGGACAGGAAGTTCTGAACCGTCAGGCCGGCCATCTGGGTGAAGGTCGACATGGTGCTTTCGCCACCATAGGACTGCCAGTTGGTGTTGGTTACGAAGCTGACGGCGGTGTTGAAGGCCAGGTGCGGCGAGAGCCCCGCGAAACCCTGCGGGTTCAGCGGCAGGACGGCCTGGAGCCTGAGGATCGCGAACAGCAGGAAGAACCCCGCTGCGTTGAAGGCGATCAGGGCGGCGGCATAGCCGGTCCAGCCCTGGCTGCGGTTCGGATCGACGCCGGCAGCCTTGTAGAAGACCCGTTCGACCGGCTTCAGAACGGGATCGAGCCAGGTGCGCTCGCCGTTCCAGACGCGTGACAGATAGATCCCGATCGGCCAGCCGATCAGGACGGAAAGGGATAGCGTGAGGGCGATCTCGCCCCAGCCTTGAACGGTCATGACGGCGGCTCCTTCTCAGAACCGCTCGGGGCGCACGAGCGCCGCGATCATGTAGACGGCGACGACGACCGCGCCGACGCCCCAGAGGATGGCGATCATCGTCACACCCTCTTCAGCGCAGCGGCGAGCAGGGCAAAGGCGACGAGCGCCCCGCCGCCGAGCGCCAGGAACAGAAGATCGGACATGTGGTGCCTCCGGAAAATCAGGAGGTTGGTTGACCACAATGCCGCATAACGGGGCCATGTGAGTCCGGGCGCTGCGAATAACGCCCGCATAAAATCGACGACCCGGTCCGCGTTACGGACCCATGCCGTCTGGCGCGCTTGCGGCAGTTACCGCGCGGAGTCGCCTATTCCCACTCGATCGTCCCCGGCGGTTTGGACGTCACGTCGTAGACAACGCGATTCACGCCCCGGACCTCGTTGACGATGCGGGTGGCGCATCTGCCCAGCACGTCCCAGGGGAATTCGAAGAAGTCGGCCGTCATGCCGTCGGTGGATGACACTGCGCGCAGGGCCAGGACCTTCTCATAGGTCCGGGCATCGCCCATGACTCCCACCGTCTTGACCGGCAACAGGACGGCGAAGGCCTGCCAGATCTTGTCGTAGAGGCCCGCCTTGCGGATCTCGTCCAGATAGATGGCGTCGGCCTGTTGCAGGGTCTCGACGGCCTCGGGCGTGATCTCGCCGGGGATGCGGATGGCCAGGCCCGGTCCGGGGAACGGGTGGCGTCCTACGAAGGCGTCGGTCAGGCCCAGTTCGCGGCCAAGCGCGCGGACCTCGTCCTTGAACAGTTCGCGCAGGGGCTCGACCAGTTTCAGCTTCATGTAGTCGGGCAGGCCGCCGACATTGTGGTGGCTCTTGATGACGTGAGCCTTGCCGCTGGACGACGACACGCTCTCGATGACGTCGGGATACAGCGTGCCCTGGGCGAGGAATTCGGCGCCTTCGATCTTGTTGGCTTCGCGGTCGAAGATCTCGATGAAGACGCGACCGATGGTCTTGCGCTTGGTTTCCGGGTCCGACTGGCCCGCCAGCGCGCCGAGGAATTCCTTCGACGCATCAACGTGGATCAGGGGGATGTTATAGTGTTCTCTGAACAGGGCCGTGACCTGGGTGGCCTCGTCCTTGCGCAACAATCCGGTGTCGACGAAGACGCACGTCAGCTGGTCGCCGATGGCCTCGTGGATCAGCACAGCTGCGACCGAACTGTCGACGCCGCCCGACAGACCGCAGATGACCTTGGCCGAGCCGACCTGTTCGCGGATCTGGGCGATCTTCTCGTCGCGATAAGCGGCCATGGTCCAGTCGCCCTTCAGCCCGGCGATGCCGTGGGTGAAGTTCTTCAGCATCGTCGCGCCGCGCGAGGTGTGCATGACCTCGGGGTGAAACTGGACGCCGTAGAAGCGGCGGGTCTCGTCGGCGATGACGGCATAGGGCGAACCGGCCGAGGTGGCGACCACGTCGAAGCCGGAGGGGATCGCGACGATCTTGTCGCCGTGGCTCATCCAGACGGTTTCGTCCTCGCCAACGGGGGCCAGGTCGGCCAGCAGGGGCGACGACTTCTGAACGGTGATCTCGGCGCGGCCGAACTCGCGGGTGTGGCCACCCTCGACCTTGCCGCCGAGTTGTTCGCACATCGTCATCTCACCGTAGCAGATGCCCAGAACCGGCACGCCGGCCTCGAACACGGCCTGGGGTGCGCGGGGGCTACCCTCTTCGTGGACGCTCTCGGGACCGCCCGACAGGATTATCGCTGCCGGCGTCATCGCCGCCAGCGCGGCCTCGGCCTTGGCGTAGGGATGGATTTCGCAATAGACGCTGGCCTCGCGCAGACGCCGCGCGATCAGCTGCGTCACCTGGCTGCCGAAATCGACGATGAGAACCTTTTGATGATCGGTCATGGGGGCTCCGGTCAGGCGTCGGTGGGCTCGGCGGTCAACCGAGTCAGTTCGTGTTCCAGCAGGTCCAGCGCCTCGGCGAGACCTTCGTCGATCACATGCAGGGTATCGGTCCAGTCGGACAGGCCGGTCAGATCGGCCTTGCCGTCCGACACGCCGCGCAGGCCGATGACCGGGAGGCCGAACCGGGCGGCGGCGCGGACGACGGCATAGGTCTCCATGTCCACCATGTCGGCGTCGATGGCGTCATAGGCCTCGCCCGAGACGACACTGCCCCCCGTCGCCAGCCGCGCATAGGGCTGGCCCTGCGGCCCGCTGGCCAGGGTCAGGCTGGCGGGCAGGTCGAGGAACGGCGTCACCCCGGCCGGAAAGCCCAGCACGGTCGCGTCCATGTCGCGATAGGAGACCTCGTCGATCCAGTAGATCCGGCCATGATCCAGGGTCTGCGAACCGGCCGATCCCAGCGAGATCACGAGGTCAGGCAAGGCGTCGTTGCGCGCCAGTTCGGCCAGGGCCGCCGTCGTCTCGACCGCCGCCTCGACCGGTCCGACGCCGGTGATCAGCGGCTTGATCCGTGCACGGAGCGCCGGGCCGTATTCCGCCTCGGCCGCCATCACGCACAGGGCGGAGATGGGTCCGAAGGCCTTCAGTTCAAAAGACGCCCCGCTCACGCCCGCCGCTCATAGACGGCGGCAAAGAAGCCGTCGGTGCCCGTCGTCGCCGGCGACAGCCTCAGCCGGTGCCCGCCCTCGGCCAGTTCGACCAGCCGGTTGCGACCGGTGTCCGTCAGGTGCGGCGAGCCGACCGCCTCCGCCATCGGCACCGGCGCGAACCCGGGATGATCCTCCTCGAAGGCGTCCATGGTCGACTCGTTCTCCTGCCTCAGCATCGAACAGGTGACATAGACCAGCCGACCGCCGGGTTTCACCAGCTTCGCCGCCCGCGCGACGATCGCCATCTGGAGCGTGCGCATCCGCGCGACGTTTTCGGGCTTAAGCCGCCAGGCGTCCTCGGGCTTGCGCCGCCAGGTGCCGGTGCCGGTACAGGGCGCGTCCACGAACACCACGTCGGCCTGCTCGACCAGGTCCTCGACTCCGCCGCCGTTGGGGCCGAGTTGCAGCAGTTCGGCCGAGACGCCCGCGCGTTGCAGCCGGGGCGTGATGTTGTCGAGCCGCTTCTGGACCACGTCACAGGCGATCAGCCGCCCATCGATTCCAGCCGACGTATGGACCGCGCGCGATCCCTTTGGCGCTTCGATCCAGCCGGTGGGCGTCCAGATCTTTTCGGGCTCCGCGGGCTCGACCGGGCGATCACCGCCCTCCTCCGCCATGCCCATGGCCAGGCCCAGGGTCTTGCCCCCGCCCCCTGCGCAATAGTCCACGACGGTCATGCCCGGCTGAGCCCCGGCCAGGGCGCAGACGATCTGGCTGCCCTCGTCCTGAATCTCGATCCGACCTTCCTTGAAGGCCGGCAGCGCCTGGACGTTCGGCGGCGGCTCGGCCGAAAGGCGCAGGCCCCAGGCGGACCAGGGGGTGCGCGTGGGGTTCAGCCCCGCATCGCGCAGTTCCGCCTCGACCTCGGCCACCGTCGCCTTCGCCGCATTGACCCGCAGATCGATCGGCGCGCGCGGCAGCATCAGCCCGGCGGCCTCTTCGGCCCAGCGGTCGCCGAAGCTGGACTTGAAATCCTCCATGACGAACTCGGGCAGACCCGCTGCGATCCAGCCGGGCACCTCGTCGCTGGTCAGGCTGATGCGCGACCGCTCCTGTTTCGACAGGGGCTTGGGCCCGTATCCATCGCCCGAATGCAGCGCCTCGATCTCCTCGATTGTCAGGCCGTCGATCAGGCTGAGTGCACCGATGACAAGGGCCCGCCCATCCTCGCGCCCGCCCATGGCCCAGACCAGCCGGCCGCGCGCACGCAACACCTTGTAGACCTGATCGGCGATGGCGCGGCGGTCCTTGGACCCCGCATAGCGGTTGGACGTCCCCCAGGCCTTGAGCACGGCCTCGGCCGGTTGGCGGCCCTGGGCGATGGAGTCCAGGACGGAGGCGGCGGCGGCGAGGCGAGCGGCTGGGGTCACTTAGGCTTTCAGAGGAAAAGGGCGGCGACGATCATCAACAGACCGGCGAGCGATACAAGGAAGACCAGGCTGCGCACGCCCGTGACGCCGAAGGCGTACAGCGGGACATAGAGGACGCGAGCCCAGAAATAGAGCGTAGCGCCCCAGTACGTCAGAAATCCGTCCTCGCCCGAGACATGGGCGATCAGGACCGCCCCAAGGAACAGCGGCAACGTCTCGTAGAGGTTGGCCTGGGCGCGTTCCAGCCGCCCGGTGACAACATTTGATGCCGGCACGTCTTCGTCGCGCGGCCCGGCATTCCATTTCGGCCCGTGCTGCAGCGTCCGACCCGTCGCGGGCAGGAATATCTGCACAACCGCCAGAAGGATGGTCAGGGCTGCATAGGTCAGCTCGGGCGTCATGTTGAACATCGCCTATCCCTGCCGATAATTCGGCGCTTCGCGCGTGATCATCACGTCATGAACGTGGCTCTCGCGCAATCCGGCGCCGGTAATGCGCACGAACCGGGCCCGATCCTGGAAGGCAGCGATATCGGGTGCGCCGACATAGCCCATGGCGGCGCGCAGGCCCCCGATCATCTGGTGCAGCACCGGCGCGATCGGCCCCTTGTAGGGCGTCTGGCCCTCGATGCCTTCGGGCACCAGCTTCTGGGTGTCCTCGACCTCTTTCTGGAAATAGCGGTCGGCGCTGCCGGCCCCCATCGCCCCGACCGAACCCATGCCGCGATAGCTCTTGTAGGACCGTCCCTGGTACAGGAAGACCTCGCCGGGGCTCTCGTCCGTGCCCGCGAACATCGAGCCCATCATGGCGACCGAGGCACCCGCCGCGATGGCCTTGGCCAGGTCGCCCGAATACTTGATCCCGCCGTCGGCGATGACCGGAACGCCCGAGTCCTTGGCCGCCCGCACCGAGTCGATGATGGCGGTCAGTTGCGGCACGCCGACGCCCGCGACGATACGCGTGGTGCAGATGCTGCCCGGCCCGATCCCGACCTTCACCGCATCGGCACCGGCGTCGATCAGGGCGCGAGTGGCGTCGTATGTGGCCACGTTTCCGGCGATGATCTGGAGCCGGTTGTTCTCGCGCTTGATCCGCTCGACGACGCGCGCCACCTGGACTGAATGGCCGTGGGCCGTGTCGATGACGACGACGTCGCATCCGGCGTCAGCGAGCGCCATGGCCCGCTCATAGCCCGCATCGCCCACCGTCGAGGCCGCGCCGACCAGCAGCCGGCCCTGCTCGTCCTTGGCGGCGTGCGGGTGGGCCTGGGCCTTCTCGATGTCCTTCATCGTGATCAGGCCCGTGGCGCGATAGTCCTCGTCGACCACGATGACCCGCTCGATCTTCTTGTCGCGAAGCAGGGCCCTGGCTTCGTCCCGCCCGGCCCCTTCACGCACGGTGACCAGATCACCGGTCGTCATCAACTCCGACGCCTTGCGGTTCCGATCGGTGTCGAACCGCATGTCGCGGTTGGTCAGGATGCCGACCAGACGCCCGGTCTGCGGATCGACCACCGGGAAACCGCTGAACTTGCGCTTGGCCACGATGTCCCAGACTTCGCCCAGCGTCGTGTCCGGCGAGATGGTCACCGGATTGATGACCATGCCGCTTTCGTAGCGTTTGACCTCGCGGACCTGATCGGCCTGCTGCTCGGCGCTCATGTTGCGGTGGATGATGCCCAGACCGCCGGCCTGCGCCATGGCGATCGCCAGACGGCTTTCGGTCACCGTATCCATGGCCGACGAGGTCAGCGGGATGTTCAGCCTGATGTCGCGCGTCAGCCGTGTGGACACATCCGCGTCAGCGGGCAGGGTCTCGGACGGGCCGGGTTCGAGCAAAACATCGTCGAAGGTAAGGCCTTCGCGAATCTCCATGGGAGTCTCCGTTTTGCGGGCCGCCTATCCTCTTTCGCGGTTGCGAAGTCAACCTCCGCAGCGCCCGGGTCGGGACAGAAGAAGGCCATCGGCGAAAGATCGACGCACGCCTTGCAACACATGCGACTCATTCTCATTTACGAGTCATGGTCCAGATGATCGCCCAGTCCATCCGCCGCCTCGCGCTCAAGGTCGCGAGCTACGGCGTCATGCACCTGATCGTGGCGGTCCTGGTGGCGTTCGCGATCACGCGCGATTTGAGGCTTGCGTTGGCCGTCGGTGTGGTGGAGCCGATCTTCCAGACGTTTGCCTATACGATGCACGATCGGCTCTGGCATCGGATCGAAAGGCGGTCACCGCTGTCGATCGCCGAAGAAGGTGCCGAGGCCGTCGCCGCCCGCCTCGACGTTATGGACCCCAGCGAGCAATCGCGGCTGCACGGCGACCATAGCCATTCGCACGCCCTGCCCCGCTCCCTGCGTCAGGTCGCGATCAAGACCCTGACGTACGGCGTCATGCATTTCGTCGTCGCCGTCGGTGTGGCCATGGCCCTGACGCAAGACTGGCGGTTGGCCCTCGCGATCGGCCTAGTCGAACCCCTGGTACAGACGGTCTTCTTCACGCTGCACGACCGCATCTGGTCCCGCCTCGAGTCTCGCAAGATCAATCGCGTCTTTGCGCCCGCCTGATCTATCGCCGGTTCAGCGCCACCAGATAGACCTCCGAAGACCCCTTCCGGCTGGCGGCGGGTTTGACGTATTTCACCTCGTGAAAGGCCTCGCGCAGTTCCGCGAGGACCCGGCCCGCGTCGCCACCCTGGAAATTCTTGGTCACGAAATGGCCGCCGGGCTTCAACGTCCGGATGGCGAAGTCAGAGGCGATCTCGATCAGGGCGATGATCTTCAGGTGATCGGTCTGGCGGTGCCCGACCGTGTTGTGGGCCATGTCGGACAGCACCAGGTCGGGCTGTCCCCCCAGCTCGTCCAGCAACTGCTGGTCCACACCAGGATCGGTGAAATCAGCCTGGATCAGGATCGAGCCGGGAATCGGCTCGATCGGCAACAGGTCCACACCGACTACATTGGCCGCACCTCGATTGACGCAGACCTGGACCCAACCGCCCGGTGCGGCCCCCAGATCGATGACCCGGCAGCCCTTCTTGACCAGACGGAACCGGTCGTCGATCTCGGAGAATTTGAACGCCGCACGGCTGCGATAGCCCTCGGCGCGGGCCTTCTCGGACCAGGGGTCGGCCAGCTGGCGCTTGATCCACTGGATGGAGGACATCGACTTCTTGTCGGCCGTCTTCATCTGGGTGCCCATGCCGCGGCCGGCAGCGGTCCCGCCACTGGGCGGGCGCACCATCTTGCGCCGGGCGGGCTCTGGATCCGTCACGGGGGGCTTTTCGTCGTCAGTCATGCTTCCCACATAGCCGCAGGCGACGTCACGGGCTATGACCCCCGCCATAAACGACAAAAGGAGCGCGCCGTTGGCCGACCAGACACTGACTCTCACCCTCGACACCGGCGACGTTGTCATCAAGCTGCGGCCCGACCTGGCCCCCGGCCACGTGGCCCGCATCACCGAACTGGCCGGCGAAGGCTTCTATGACGGCGTGGTCTTCCACCGCGTCATCGCCGGCTTCATGGCCCAGGGCGGCGATCCGACCGGCACCGGCACCTCGGGCTCCAAGAAGCCCAACCTGAAGGCCGAATTCTCGGCCGAGCGCCACGTGCGCGGCGTCTGCTCGATGGCCCGCACCAGCCAGCCCGACACCGCCAACTCGCAGTTCTTCATCTGCCTGGACGACGCGACCTTCCTGGATCGCCAGTACACCGTCTGGGGCGAGGTGATCGAGGGCATGGACCATGTCGACGCCCTGCCCAAGGGCGAGCCGCCCCGGAACCCGGGCAAGATCATCAAGGCGACCGTCAACTGACGTGAACCGGGGCGGCCCTCACGGGTCGCCCTTTTTCACATCGCCCGTCGGTTCAGGGCAGGCGCAACAGGATCGGCAACCACCCGGCGCGCTGTGCCAACTCGATCCCCTCGAACACCGGGATCGCCGCCAGGAAGACCAGCCCGTCGCGCAGGGTGGTCAGGAAAAAGCGGGGGCGAATGTTCAGTTCGTCCTCGTCCCGCCACTTCGAGAAGTCCGGCCCGCAACGCGGTGTCCGCGCCATGTATGATCTGTAGGTCTCGCCGAATTCGGCCGACAGCCAGGCCTCCTCCTTGGCGATGGTCATGCGGAACACCACCACCGCGATGACGACAAACAGAACCGCGATGGTCAGGCTTCCGGTCTGGGCGCCGACACCGAACGCCCCCGCATAGCTGAACACATACAGCGGGTTCCGGCTGAGGGAGTAAGGCCCCGTCGATACGATCTCCGCCTTCTTGCGCCCGCCGATGTAGAGCGAGCACCAGGCGCGGCCGACGATGCTGAGGACGATCGCACCGAGACCGAACGCCTCCACGCCGCTATGAACCGCGCCGTCGCCCCACCAGGTCGTGCTGAACATCGCCAGGCCCACAGCGGCCAGCAAGGCCACACCCAGTACCCATTTGCGGATCTTCTGGATGCGCTGGAGATCGAAAGTGTCGGGCGTCGCGGTTGTCATGGTCGTTTCGTCTGTCCTGAACGGGTCGGGACGATGACGACCAAGCCAAGCTTGACGCAAGAGCTATCTTTGCGACTGAAAATCGGCCGCGATCATCGATCCATTCCCTGATCCAGCGCCCGGAACGCCGATACCGCCACCTCGGTCGCGCTGGCGAACACTGACGGTGTGATACGCTCGAAATCGTCGGACGGCCGGTGATAGTCGGGGTGGTAGTCGACGCCCAGATACAGGAACGGGATGCCGGCCTTGAAGAAGGCACCATGATCGGAGGCCTCGACCCAGTTGTTCGCCCCCGTGTCCTGCGGCGTGTCCTTGCCGAAGGCGAGAGACACCGGGCCGACGGCCGGGACCGGCTCCAGCATCGGACGCAGCGTCGGGTGCTGATATGTCCCGGTGACCCACAGATGGCCGTCGGTCTCGGCGCGGGCGGTCATGTCGAAATTGAGGTTCAGCGCGATGGATGCCAGCGGCACCGGCGGGGCCTGGACGAAATGTTTGGCCCCGATCAGGCCGCGCTCCTCACCGTCGAAAGCCACGATGATGACGCTGTGCTCGGGCGGTTGGGCCTTCAGCTGGGTCGCGATCTCCAGCATGGTCGCCACGCCCGACGCGTTGTCGTCCGCCCCGTTGTAGATCAGGCCGTCCCGCGTCCCGACGTGATCGTAGTGGGCGCTGATGACGATGTAGCGATCCGGAACGCGCGTTCCGGGGATCAGGCCCAGGATATTGGTCCCGGCATACCGTGTCGGGCCCGATCGGGTGGGTACCTCGGCCGCGAACGGCTGGAGCCGGCCCATGGGCGGAGCCGCGATCCCGATCGCCTCCAGCCGCGACACGATATAAGCCCGCGCCCGCTCGCCGCCAGGCGAGCCGGTATCGCGCCCCTCCATGTCATCGGCCGACAGGACACGAACGTCCGTCATCAGTTGCTCGGGGACCGGCTGAACCGGAGGTGGGGCGGCGGGGGCCGGGGTCGCTTCCGGCGACAGGCCGACCGTATCGCAGCCGGCCAGACCCAGCAGCGCCGCCAGGGTGAGGCCGGCGATCGCGGCGGTGTTCGGGCGGGGCATGGCGACTCCTGGATACAGACCGGCTCCATAGTCCGCCGTCGCGACCGCGTCAGCTTAAGATCGTGTCATGGTCGGCGGCGATGCTAAACCGATGACCGACCCCAGCGTTTGCGATTCCCATGGCCGAGACACCTGTAGAAGACCTGACCGAGGCCGAGGCCCGCGACGAACTGGCCCGTCTGGCGACCGCCATGGCGGAGGCAGACGCCCTCTATGCCGAAGCGGCACCCGAGATCACCGACGCCGAATACGATGCGCTCAAGGCCCGCAACCTCGCCATCGAAGCCCGGTTTCCAGCTCTTGTCCGCGAGGATTCGCCGTCGCTGAAGGTCGGTGCGCCTGTGTCCGCCCAGTTTTCGGAAGTCCGACACGGCGTACCCATGCTGTCGCTCGATAACGCCTTCGACGAGGGCGATGTGGCCGACTTCGTGGCCCGGATCCAGCGCTTCCTGAAGCTGCCCGCCGCTGATCCCGTCGCCTTCGTCGCCGAGCCCAAGATCGACGGGCTGTCGGCCAATATCCGGTACGAGAAGGGCGTCCTGGTCCAGGGCGCGACGCGCGGCGACGGCCGGGCCGGCGAGGATATCACGGCCAATCTGAAGACGATTTCCGACATCCCGCATCGGCTGTCCGGCACCGGCTGGCCGGACCTGCTCGAGGTGCGGGGCGAGGTCTATGCGCCCAATGACGCCTTCGCCACCTTCAATGCGGCGGCGGAGGCAGCGGGCTCGCGGACCTATGCCAACCCCCGGAACTTCGCCGCCGGGTCGCTGCGCCAGATCGATCCGACGGTCACGGCTGCCCGCCCCCTCGCCTTCTTCGCCTACGCCTGGGGCCAGGTGTCCGCGCCGTTCGCGGAAACGCAGGAAGAGGCGCTGAACGCACTGAAATCCTGGGGTTTCAAGGTCAATCCACGCTCGACCCGGGTGCAGGACGTTCAGGGCCTGATGGCCGTCTATCGCGGCCTGGAGACCGACCGTGCCGGCCTCGGCTACGACATCGACGGCGTCGTCTACAAGGTCGATCGGCTCGACTGGCAGGAGCGGTTGGGCTTCGTCTCGCGCAGCCCGAGATGGGCCATCGCACACAAGTTTCCGGCGCAGCAGGCGACGACGGTTCTGGAAGGCATCGACATCCAGGTCGGCCGCACCGGCTCCCTGACCCCCGTCGCCCGCCTGGCCCCCGTGACCGTCGGCGGTGTGGTGGTCAGGAACGCGACCCTGCACAATGAGGACGAGATCACGCGCAAGGACGTGCGGATCGGCGACACCGTGGTCCTGCAACGCGCCGGCGACGTCATCCCCCAGATCGTCTCAGTGGTGATGGACAAGCGCCCCGCCGATGCCGTCGCTTACGTCTTCCCGACCCACTGCCCTGTGTGCGGTTCTGAAGCCGTCCGCGAGGGCGACGACGTGCGCCGCCGCTGCACCGGCGGTCTGATCTGCAAGGCCCAGCTGGTCGAGCGGCTCAAGCATTTCGTGTCCCGCCGCGCCTTCGACATTGAGGGTCTGGGCGAGAAGCAGTTGATTGCCTTCCACGATCGGGGCTGGATCGCCGAGCCCGCCGACATCTTCCGCCTGGCCCGCGATACCGAAAAGCTGGACCAGCTCCGCGCCGAGGACGGCTATGGCGAGACCAGCGTGCGGAACCTGATCGCAGGCATCGACGCGCGGCGCACGATCGCGCTGGAGCGGCTGATCTTCGCCCTGGGTATCCGCGATATCGGGGATCAGACCTCGCTTTTGCTGGCGCGGCATTTCGGCGACTGGTCAAGCTTCCATGCCGCCGCCCTCGACGCCGCATCCGGCATCCCGTCGCCGGAATGGATTCGTCTGGCCGAGGGCCACGGCGTCTCGGCTCGCACCATGTCGGTCATGGCCGCTGCCGAACTGTCGCCTGCCGATCCCTGGCCTGAAGCGCCGATCGACCAGAAACTGGCCCTCGCCTTCCCCGGCATCGCCGCCCCGGCCCGGCGGGCGCTGGTGCCGTTGGCGAGCGATTGGCCCGGCATCCGCGAACTGGCCCGGATCGCACGCGAGGACGGCCCCTCGGTGACCCTGGGAGAGATCGCGGGCATCGCCGGCGTCGGCCCCGTCGCCGCCCGCGCTATCGCCGACTTCTTCCATGAAGCGCACAATCGCGCCGTGGTCGATGCTCTGGTCGCCGAGCTTGTTCTGATCGTGGATGCCGAACGCCCCAAGACCGACAGTCCGGTCGCCGGCAAGACCGTGGTGTTCACCGGCTCACTCGAACGCTTCACCCGGGACGAGGCCAAGGCGCGGGCCGAGAGCCTGGGGGCTAAGGTGTCGGGGTCCGTGTCGAAGAAGACCGACTATGTCGTCGCCGGCCCCGGCGCGGGCTCCAAACTGGCAGACGCCCAGAAGCACGGGGTCGCCGTCCTGACCGAGGACGAATGGCTGGCGCTCATTTCCTGACTCATGTCCCCTCGTTTGCATTGAGACAGGATTTGCGTCGAACCCGATCAAGCCTGGCCTGCGTCCGGAGGGCGGGAGGAACGGGAAATGTCACCGTGACAGAAACGAACGTGACATTGCGCTGATGCAAGTCGATCCGGTTCGTTTAAAATCAATGCGTTAGTAGAATGGACCATCTGGCGCGGCTCCAGATTATGTGAGATTGGGACGGCCGGCCCTGATGGCTCGCCTCGTCGCATTGTCAAAGACCCTCGGGCGAGGTGGAGACGGAAAGGCCCGGCCGCAAGAGGCCGGTTGGATTATATTCCTATATACTTGATGAGGCGGTCGTCGGTCGGGTTGGTACGGCCTGGGGGCTGAAGGAGCCCCTCACCCCTCAGCGATTCAGCGCCGACCGGGCCGCCTCGGCATAGCGATGACCGGATGCCGCATCGCGGGGGAAAACCGCTTCTATCTCGGCCAGGTCTTCCGACGTCAGCACGACGTCAGCCGCCGCCGCATTGTCCTCCAGCGTCGCGATCCGCCGGGTGCCCGGGATGGGGACCAGGTCATCGCCTAGCGCCAGCACCCAGGCCAGGGCCAGTTGCGCCGCCGTGATCCCCCGATCGTGCGCGATCGCCTTGACCGCCTCGACGAGGTCGAGGTTCTTCTGGAAATTCTCGCCCATGAAGCGGGGGTTGGAACGGCGGAAGTCGCCCTCCTCTAGGTCTTCGATCGATCGGATCTCGCCCGACAGGAAGCCCCGTCCCAGCGGGCTGTAGGGGACGAAGCCGATGCCGAGTTCGCGCACCGTGGTCAGGATGTCGCCCTCGGGCTCGCGGCTCCACAGCGAGTATTCGGTCTGCAAGGCCGTGATCGGATGGGTCGCGTGGGCCCGGCGGATGGTCTCGGGCGCGGCCTCCGACAGGCCCAGGAACCGCACCTTGCCCTCGGTGACCAGTTCAGCCATCGCCCCGACCGTCTCCTCGATCGGCGTGTCGGCGTCGACGCGGTGCAGATAGTAGAGATCGACATGATCCATGCCGAGGCGGGTCAGGCTGCCTTCGATCGATCGGCGGACATTGGCAGGCGAGCCGTCGACCTTCAGCGCGGTGCGATCCGCGTTGTAACCGATGCCGAATTTGGTCGCGACGAAGGCCTTGTCACGTCGATCCGCGAGGGCCTTGCCGACCTGGACCTCGTTGGTGTGGGGGCCGTACATCTCGGCCGTGTCGAACAGGGTGATCCCCAGGTCGAGCGCGCGGTGGATCACGGCCGTCGCCTGCGTCTCGTCCGACGGCGTCCCATAGAAGGACGCCATTCCCATACAGCCCAGGCCGATGGCGGACACTTCGGGACCGTTCGGTCCGAGACGGCGGGTCTTCATGGGGCACTCCTTCAGGCTGGAGCCCTGAGGTCGGAAGCGCCGCCTGAAACCGCAAGGTCTAGAGCGGCGCGCAAGCCGCTTTCAGCCACGCCAATGCCGCCGCATCCGCCTGGGGGCCATCGGCCAGCAGCGGCCCGACCTTGGCGAGGGTCTCGCCATGATAGGCGTCGACATAGGCCCGCTCGGCCGCCGTCAGCATCTCGACGTCGATCATTTTGCGATCCAGCGGCGCGAAGGTCAGCTGCTCGAAACCGTGCATCGGCCGCTCGCCGCCCGGGATGGGCTCGGGCGCGGTGACGACCTGGAGCGTTTCGATCCGGATGCCCCAGT
>NZ_JBIIAY010000193.1:0-3448 GCF_044239655.1 Brevundimonas sp. | reverse complement strand
GGCCAGCGTCCGGCCCGAGGACTTCATCGGCATCCACTTCTTCTCGCCCGTCGACAAGATGATGCTGGTCGAGATCATCCTGGGCGAGAAGACCGGCCAGGCGGCGATCGCCAAATCGCTGGACTACATCCTCAAGATCAAGAAGACCCCGATCGTCGTCAACGACAGCCGCGGTTTCTACACCAGCCGTTGCTTCTCCACCTTCTTGATGGAAGGGATGGCGATGCTGGAGGAAGGCTATGCCCCGGCCCTGATCGACAATATCGGTCGCATGACCGGCATGCCGCGCGGCCCGCTGGAGATGCACGACGACGTCGCGCTGGACCTGTCCTACAAGATCGCCAAACAGACGGCGCTCGACCTGGGCGACAAGTTCGTCCCCGCCGAGGGCGCCGATATCGTGGCGAAGATGGTCGAGGGCGGGCGGTTCGGTCGCAAGAACGGCATGGGCTTCTATGACTATGCCTCCAAGCCCAAGACCATCTGGCCGGGCCTCGCCGAACTGGCCCCGACCACCAAGGGGATCGATGGTCCGGAAGAACCCGGTGCCTTCGCCCAGATCGACGAGATGAAGACCCGCCTGCTGTATCGCCAGGCGGTCGAGGTCGCGCGCTGCTGGGAAGAGGGCGTCATCGACGATCCGCGCGAGGCCGATCTGGGTGCCATCCTGGGCTGGGGCTTCGCGCCCTGGACCGGCGGGCCCATCACCCTGATCGACCAGACCGGGTTGTCCAAATTCGTCGAGACCTGCGACCGGCTGACCGCCACCTATGGCGACCGGTTCAAGGTGCCCCAACTGCTGCGCGACATGGCGGCCAAGGGCGAGACCTTCTACGGCAATTTCGAAGGCGCGCAGAAAGTCGCGGCTTAGACGCCGTATCTCCTCCCCGTGCGCAGCATGGGGCTGCGGGCGGCTCGTATACGAGCCTTCCTCAGGCGCGGCCCTCCTTCAGGGCCGTGACGAAGGGGGCGACACGCTGCTTGACGGGGGGCTTTTGGATTTGGTCGGGCAGACCGAGTCACCCCCTCCGTCTCCTCGCAAGAGCTCGGATCCACCTCCCCATTCGCCAAGCAGCGAACGGGGAGGAGACGCAGTTGCGCGAATGAAAGCGGCGGCCCCGTCCCCCGACAAGGCCGCCGCTCATGGCGCCGGCGTGTGGGCGCCGGCCCCTCAATCAAGCGGTTCGGACGGCGTCCCCCAACGCGCCCTTCGCCTGACCGATGCTGTTGTCCCTGGTTCCCCCCAAGGGCCGATGCTGATCGGCGAACCGAGGAATGACGTTCATCGAATGAACGCGATCTGAACGAAACCTGCGCCTTTCGTACAGGTTCACGCGTCAGGCGAACGGCGTCAGATGATGTCGAGCGGCTGTTCGCTGGTGGGCGGCGGAAAGGCGCGATCCAGGGCCTCGAGGTCCTCCCCGTCCAGCTGGATTTCGAGGGCGGCGGCATTGTCCTCGACGTGGGCGATCGTGGACGCCTTGGGGATCAGGACGACCCCTTCGCGCAGCATCAGGGCGGCCAGGGCGATCTGGGCCGGGGTCGCGCCGTGGCGATCGGCGACGGCGATCAGGGCGGGATGCTCCAGCAGTTCGCCCCGCCCCAACGGCGAATAGGCCATCAGCGGCATGGTCCGCTCCTGCATCCACGGCAGCAGGTCGAACTCCACCCCGCGCGAGCCCAGATGATAGAGGACCTGATTGGTCTGGCAGTGTTCGGCGCCGTCGATCCCCTCCATGATGGTCATGGCCCGCATGTCGAGATTGGACACGCCCCAGCGCGCGATCATCCCCTCGTCGACCAGTTCCTCGAAACCCGCAATGATCTCGTCCATCGGGTGGCGGCTTTCCCAGTGCAGAAGATACAGGTCCAGCCGGTCGACCCCCAGCCGCTCCAGACTGCGTTCGCAGGCCAGCATCATTGACATCTCGCCGGCGTTCTCGGGCCGCACCTTGGAGACCAGGAAGACCTCGTCGCGACGCCCCTGAATCACCTCCCCGACCAGCCGCTCGGACGCGCCGTTTCCGTACAGTTCGGCGGTGTCAATCAGGCTCAGGCCCAGGTCGAGGCCGCGCGACAGGGCGGCCTGTTCGGCGTCGCCGGTCCTCAGACTGTCGCCGATCTCCCATGTCCCCTGACCGAGCACGGGGATCAGGGTTCCATCGGGAAGGGCGGTCATGCGGCTCATGCTCCCCTAATGCCCCAGGACGGCGATCGGCGCCAAAGGTTCCACGCGGCGGCCTGTCGTGCGAGACGAGGACGATGACGGAGACGACGATGGCGGACGGCGAGAAGACGGCGGGCGGTGCCCTGGCCGGGATCAAGGTGCTGGACCTGTCGCGCATCCTGGCCGGGCCCTGGGCGTCCCAGGTTCTGGGTGATCTGGGCGCCGAGGTCATCAAGGTCGAACGGCCGGGCGAGGGCGACGACACCCGCAAATGGGGGCCGCCCTGGCTGGCCGACGGCGCGGGCGAACCGACCGATCAGGCCGCCTATTATCTGGCCGCCAATCGCAACAAGACCTCGGTGACGATCGACTTCACCAGGCCGGAGGGCCAGGCCCTGGTGCGGCGTCTGGCGGCTCAATCGGACATATTGATCGAGAACTACAAGGTCGGCGGCCTGGCCAAATACGGCCTCGACTACGACAGTCTGAAGGCCGTGAATCCACGGTTGATCTATTGCTCGATCACGGGCTTCGGCCAGACCGGGCCCTATGCGGCGCGCCCGGGCTACGACCTGCTGCTGCAAGGCATGGGCGGGCTGATGAGTATCACGGGGCCGAAGGACGGGCGGCCCCAGCGGGCGGGCGTGGCGGTGGTCGATCTTCTGACCGGCCTGTACGGCGTGGTGGGCGTCCTGGCCGCGCTTGCCGCACGGGAGCGCACCGGCGAGGGCCAGCATATCGATCTGGCCCTGCTGGACGTCGAGGTGGCCTGTCTGGCCAATCAGGCGTCGAACTTCCTCGTCTCGGGGGTGTCGCCCGGCCGGATGGGCAATGCCCACCCCAATATCGTGCCCTATCAGGAGTTTCCCACGGCCGACGGCTTCATGATCGTGGCGGTCGGGAACGACAGCCAGTTCCGCGCCTTCGCAGGCGTCCTGGGCCACGGCGAATGGGGGGCCGATCCCGCCTATGCGACCAATCCGGCGCGGGTCGCCAACCGCGATGTGCTGGTTCCCCTGATCGAGGCCCTGACCCCGCTGCGGACGACGCACGGATGGGTCGAGGCGCTGGAGGCGGCGGGCGTCCCCTGCGGCCCCATCAATGCGATCGGCGAGGTGTTCGACGACCCCCAGGTCCGGGCGCGGGGTTTGCGGGTCGAGATGGCGCACGAGGCCGGCGGCACAGCCCCCGGCGTCGCCAGCCCCTTGCGGATGTCCGGCACCCCCGTGGAATACCGCCACGCCCCGCCGGTGCTGGGCCAGCACACGCAGGCGGTTCTGG
>NZ_JBIIAY010000088.1:0-13299 GCF_044239655.1 Brevundimonas sp. | reverse complement strand
GCCGGCCCTCGCGCCGGTGGCGACCCTCGCCCAGGACATAGGCGACCGGGGTCAGGACGACCGCGCCCAGGGCCCCCGTCGTGACGGCGGGCGTCCCGGCAATCGCGAGGAAACCGCCGGGGGCGATCGCGGCGGTCGCGACACCAGTGGCGACCGTCGCGGCGGTGGTGGTGGCGGTGGTGAAGGGGGTGGAGGGCGGACGCCTCCTGTCCGCAACGACCCGCCCGCCCCGGCTCCGCAGCCCCAACCTGATCGTGCAGCCGGCAACGGCGGCGGCCAGGACCGGGGAGGACGGCCCGATCGCGGCGGTCGTCCGGACCGCGGAGGAGACAACGGCGGCCAGGATCGTGGCGGCAATCGGGGTGATCGCGGCGGCGACCGCAACGGCGGCAACGGCGGCTGGAACGGCAGCGGTCCGGCTCGCCCTGACCTCGGCAGACCCAACCAAGGCCGTCCGGGTCAGGATCGCCCCGGCCGGGACCGTCCGGGCCAGGATCGTCCCAACCGTCCGGACAACAACGGCGGCTGGAACGGCAACGACCGCAACCGTCCGGGCGACTGGAACAACGGCGGCGACCGCAGCCGTGACCGGGACCGCACGCGCCAGGAGTACCGCAGCCGCTTCGATTCCAACCGCTGGCAACAGAACTGGAACCGCAGCCACCGGTCCGACTGGTGGCGGTCCGACCGTCGCTTCAACGGCTGGTCCGGCGTCCGCTTCGGCTTCTATTTCGCGCCCGGCTACGGCTATTACAGCGTGCCCCGGAACTACTACGGTCGCCACTATACGGCGGGCGACTACCTGCCCTCGATCTTCTGGCGCTATTCGGTGAACGACTACCGCACCTATGGCCTGGGCTATCCGCCCCCGGGAACGCGGTGGGTCTATGTCGACAATGCGATTTATCTGATCGACGAGTACGACGGCTATATCCTCGACGTCATCCGCGACGCCTGGCGCTGGTAGTCGCGGCCGCAACAACGATTTCGGCCCCTCCTCGGAGGGGCCGTTTTTGTTTCCGGCGGAGTTAACCCTGAATGGGGCGTTCAGGATCGGTTCAGGCAGCGCCGACGATCCTGTCCTCACGGTGGGGTTCAACAGCCGCTGCAGGCGGCTCAGCTCAGGAGACCGAGATGAAGAGGATGATCAAGTTCGCCGCGCTCGCCGTCGCCACGGTGGCGATGACCGCAGCGCCCATGGCCGCGTCGGCCCAGTCGTGGCGCGGGGGCGGTGATCGCGACCGCGACGGCCGCTACGAACGCTGGGAGCGCCGCGCGGACCAGAACCGCCACGACGGCGGCCGCTATACCCGCAACGAGCGCTACAACGACTACCGGCGTGGCCAGCGGGATCAGTACCGGGACAACCGCTACTATGGGCCGCCGCACGGCAACGCCTATGGCTACAACCAGCGTCGCTGGTATCGGGGGGCGACCCTGCCCTATCAGTACCGGTCCAACTGGTACATCCGGGATTATAATCGGTACGGCTATGCGCCTCCGCCCCGTGGCTACGGCTACTACCGCACCGACACCGGCGACATCGTCGTCGCGGCGCTGGCGACCGGTGTGATCCTGTCGTTGCTGGGGAACTGAGCCCCGCAAGCCATTGAAATAAAGGGCCCGCCCGGAGCGATCCGGGCGGGCTTTTCGCTGGCGCGAACCGCGCTCAAGCAGTGAGCCGGCGTGCGGCGAGCGATAGCGCCCTAAACGATGCCCAGCTTGGCCTTCAGGATCGCGTTGACGGAGGCCGGGTTGGCCTTGCCGCCGGTGGCCTTCATGACCTGGCCGACGAACCAGCCCAAGGCCTGGGGCTTTTCGGCGACGGCGGCGGCCTTGTCGGGGTTGGCGGCGATCAGGTCGTCGACGGCCTGTTCGATGGCGCCGGTGTCGTTGACCTGGATCAGACCGCGCGCCTCGACCACCTGACGGGGCGAGCCCTCGCCGTTCCAGACGTGGTCGAACACCTCCTTGGCGATCTTGGAGGAGATGACCCCCTCCTCGATCAGGGCGACCAGTTCGGCGACGTAGGCGGCCGGAAGCGGGCTGGCGTCAAACTCAAGGTTATCGGCCGACAGCCGCGCCGACAGCTCGTTGGTGACCCAGTTGGCGACCAGCTTGGCGTCGCGGCCCGCTGCGGCGGCCTCGAAATAGTCGGCCTTGGCCTGGTCCGAAATCAGGACGACGGCGTCGTATTGCGACAGGCCGTACTGGCTCATCAACCGGCGGCGCTTCTCGTCGGGCAGTTCGGGCAGGTTGGCCTTGATGTCGTCGATCCAGGCCTGTTCGAGTTCAAGCGGCAACAGATCAGGGTCGGGGAAGTAGCGGTAATCGTTCGCCTCTTCCTTGGACCGCATCGACCGGGTCTCGTTCTTCGTCGGATCATACAGGCGGGTCTCCTGGATGATCTTGCCCCCGTCCTCAAGGATCTCGATCTGGCGGCGCGCCTCGATGTTGATGGCCTGGCTGATGAAGCGGAACGAGTTGACGTTCTTGATCTCGCAGCGGGTGCCCAGGTGGCTGAAGTCCCCGTCCGCCTTGAACTTCGCGTACTGGCCCTCGCGGCAGACCGAGACGTTGACGTCGGCGCGCAGGTTGCCCTTCTCCATGTCGCCGTCGCAGGTGCCCAGATAGATCAGGATGGTCCGGATCTTCTTGACGTAGGCGACGGCCTCCTCCGGCGAGCGGATGTCGGGCTTGGAGACGATCTCCATCAGGGCGGTGCCGGCGCGGTTCAGGTCGACGAAGCTCTCGGTCGGCGACAGGTCGTGGATCAGCTTGCCCGCGTCCTGTTCCAGGTGCAGCCGCTCGATGCCGACATTGAAGAACGACCCGTCCTCGGCCTCGACCTCGACGACGCCCTCGCCGACGATGGGGAAGTAGAGCTGGCTGATCTGATAGCCGGTGGGCAGGTCGGGATAGAAATAGTTCTTGCGGTCGAACTGGCTGCGCCTGTTGATCTGGGCCTTGAGGCCCAGGCCGGTCTTGACCGCCTGTTCGACGCAGTGGCCGTTCAGGGTCGGCAACATGCCGGGAAAGCCGGCGTCGACCAGCGACACCTGCTCGTTCGGCCCCGCGCCGAAGCCCACGGCCGCGCCCGAGAACAGCTTGGCCTTCGACGCCACCTGGGCGTGGATCTCCAGCCCCATGACGATTTCCCAGGCACCGGTGCGGCCCTGGATGAGGTTCGATTTGTCAGCCATTACCACCACTTCTCCGCCTTGGCCGTGAAGCCCGCCGCCTTCTCCAGCGCCGAGGCCACCTGGAACACGGTCGCCTCGTCCAGCGCCTTGCCGATGACCTGGAGGCCCAGGGGCAGGCCGTTGGCGTCGACGCCCGCAGGCACCGATATCCCCGGCAGGCCCGCGAGGTTGGCCGTCACCGTGAAGATGTCGTTCAGGTACATGGTGACCGGATCGACCTCCTTGTCGCCGATAGCGAAGGCGGCCGACGGGGTGGAGGGGGTCAGGATGGCATCAACCTGGTCCCACACATTGTCGAAATCCTCGGCGATGCGGCGGCGGACCTTGAGCGCCCGGACGTAGTAGGCGTCGTAGAATCCGGCCGACAGCACATAGGCGCCGATGGTCAGGCGGCGCTGGACCTCCTTGCCGAAGCCCTCGGCGCGGCTGGTCTCATAGAGGTCGGTCAGGCTCGTGGCGTTCTTCGCACGATGCCCGAACCGCATCCCGTCGTAGCGGGCCAGGTTGGACGAGGCCTCGGCCGGGGCCACGATATAGTAGGTCGGCAGGGCGTACTTCGTGTGCGGCAGGGAGATGTGGACGATCTCGCAGCCGGCGTCCTTGAGCCAGGTCATGCCCTGGGCCCAGAGGCCCTGGATCTCGTCGGGCATGCCGTCGACGACGTATTCGGCGGGGACGCCGATACGCAGGCCCTTGACCGAGTTGCCGACGAAGCGGGACCAGTCGGGGGTCGGGATGTCGAGGCTGGTCGAATCCTTGATGTCGAACGAGCACATCGACTTGAGCAGCAGGGCCGCGTCCTCGACGTTTTTCGCGATGGGGCCAGCCTGGTCCAGCGATGAGGCAAAGGCGACCATGCCGTATCGGCTGGCGCGGCCATAGGTGGGCTTGATCCCGACCGTGCCGGTGAAGGCGGCCGGCTGGCGGATCGAACCGCCGGTGTCCGACGCCGTGGCGGCCAAGCAGAGGTCGGCGGCGACGGCGCAGGCCGATCCGCCCGAGCTGCCGCCCGGGGTCAGGTCAGCGTTTGAACCCTTTGATTTCCAGGGGTTCACGACCGGACCGAAGGCCGATGTCTCGTTTGACGAGCCCATGGCGAACTCGTCCATGTTCAGTTTGCCCAGCATCACCGCCCCGTCGCGCCACAGGTTGGCGGTGACGGTGGATTCATACGGCGGGACGAAGCCGCGCAGCATGTTGGAGCCGGCCGTGGTCTGGACACCGTCGGTGCAGAACAGGTCCTTGATGCCGAGCGGCGCGCCTTCGAGCACGCCGCCCTGGCCGGCGGCGAGCCGCGCGTCGGATGCCCTGGCCATGTCGATCGCCTTGTCGGCGGTGACCTCGACATAGGCGTTCAGGATCGGGTTGGCGGCCTCGATATTGGACAGGAAGGCGCGGGTGATCTCTTCCGAGGAGAAGTCCTTGGCCTTGAGGCCGTCAACGGCACCCTTGAGGGTCAGTTGGGTCAGGTCGCTCATGACTATTCCACCACCTTGGGCACGGCGAAGAAGCCGTCGGCGGATTTGGGGGCGTTGGACAGGACGTCGGCCACCTTGTTGCCGTCGGTGACGACGTCGTCGCGCAGACGCAGGGCCTGAGCGACGTTGGAGGTCATCGGTTCGACGCCCTCGACGTCGACCTCGCTGAGCTGGTCGATCCAGGCCATGATGCCGTTCAGCTCGCTGGCCAGCGGCTCCAGCCGGTCTTCGGGCGTCTTGATGCGGGCGAGAAAGGCGACCTTGCGCACGGTCGCTGCGTCGATGGCCATGCGGCCCTCCGGATAGTCGAGGCGAGAGGGCCGGTGACTAGCCGTCCGGGGCCGGAATCACAAGGATTCGCGCCGAGCCCGGGCGGTGCGGCCGGACCGTCCGGACGGAAAAACAGAGTCCGAAAGGTCCGAATGGTCTGAACTCGCCGATGTCCGGACTCAAAAACAGAGTCCGGAGAGTCCGTTGAGTCCGGACTCAAAAAATGAGTCCGAAGAGTCCGAAGAGTCCGGTCTCTGCCGGTGTCGCGGGTGTGTTTCTGGCTGTGATTGTCAAAGACCGGGGTCGAACGGTCAGTCTACCACGGCCACGACGGGCGCCAGGTCGAAGGGCGCGAGATCGCGGCAATCCCTTGCTGGACAAGGGATTGGTGCATTGAAGTTGGATAACAGCGGCCCGACCATCGCATCATTTCCGTCATCCTCGGGCTTGTCCCGAGGATCCAGACTCACGCTGGTGCCGGTGGGCGATGGCCTGAACGCAAGATGGACACCGTGGGACAGGCTACGACCGGGATTCTGGATCCTCGGGACAAGCCCGAGGATGACGGATATCTGGGAATGCAGTCCCGCCCGCCGACCGACGCATCAGTCCCTAATCCGCTGGCATCATCCGCACATTGACGGGCTGGGTCTCGTGAATCGGGCCGACGGGGAAGACGATGATGGCGCGGCGCTTGCGGCTGCCGATCGTGCCCTGGGCGTCCATAGTGCTTTCTTCGATTTCCAGATCGACCTGGCCCGGCACCTCGTTCAGCACCTTGAAGTCCAGGAAATCGCCCAGGCCATAAACCCACCAGCCGTCGGCCGGGCTGCGGTAGAAGGCGATGTATGTCTGGAGCCCGTTCATGGCCGGATCGCCGCCCGCCGTGCCGAAGATCTTGGCCCCGACGCCCTGCTGCTTGTCGAGGGCGTAGAGTTCGACCACCCCGGCCGAATATTGCAGGGTCTCGTCCGGCAGGGCCTTGACCGGCAGGCCGCGCGAAGTGGGCGTCAGGGGCGCGATGGTCGGCGGCGTTCCGGCGACGTCGGGCACGACGGTGGGCGGTGCCGGGGTCGCAGCCGTTGGGGCGGCGGGTTGCTGGAAGGCGGTCCAGGCGGCGGTCAGCCGGTCGCAGCCCGACAGGGACAGGGCGGCCAGCAGGGCGGCGGCGGTGATCAGGCGCGTGGTCATCGGTTCCTCCGGTTCCGGGCGACAGTGGCGCGGGACCGGGCGCGATACAACGGCGTTCGCCCATAACGAGGTTGCACGGCCTTTGACGCAGGCCTGCGCGGGGTCTACCGCACCGCCGTGCCCGTACTCGACCTTCTCGACCTGTCCGCAGCCTGTCCGCCCAATACGGCGTGGATGGGGCTCGACCTCGGTGAACAGACGATCGGTGTGGCGACGTCGGACACATCCCGGATGATCGCCAGCCCGCTGGAGCTGGTGCGCAAGTCGAAATTCACCCAGGACGCCGAACAGCTGTTTCGCCTGATGGCACACCGCAAGGTGTCGGGGCTGGTGATCGGCCTGCCCATGAACATGGATGGGTCGGAGGGTCCGCGCGCCCAGTCGTGCCGGGCCTTCGCGCGCAACCTGATCCGGCTGCGGGATGTGCCCATCGCCTTCTGGGATGAGCGGCTGTCGACCAGCGCGGTCGAGCGGTTCCTGATCGACGAACTGGACCTGAGCCGCAAGCGCCGTGCCGGGGTCGTCGATCGCACCGCCGCCGCCTGGATCCTGCAAGGGGCGCTGGATCGGGTGCGGGATCAGGCGACATGGGTGTGACGCCCTGTTTCCTAATGCGCGGTCTGGCCTTATAGCCCGGCTTCGATGACCCAGGCCTCCGCTGTCACCGACCTGATCTCCGAGCGGCTGGTCCCGTTCCCGACCCCCCATTTCCTGTCCGCCGGCGACCTGAACCCGCCCGCTGCGCTAGCGCTGCTGGACGTCGCCGACGTGTTCGTGGACCTGAACCGGCTGGCGGCCAGCGAGGGCGGCAAGACGCTGGACCTGCTGCACGGGCGCACGGTCGTGAACATCTTCTTCGAGAACTCGACGCGAACGTCGTCGTCGTTCGAGATCGCGGCCAAGCGGCTGGGGGCCGACGTGGTGACCATGCCGGTGCAGGCTTCGTCGGTGGCCAAGGGCGAGACCCTGATCGACACGGCCGTGACCTTGAACGCCATGAAGCCCGACATCCTGGTAGTCCGGCACGGGGCCTCGGGCGCGGCGGCCCTGCTGAGCCAGAAGGTCGGCTGTGCGGTCGTGAATGCGGGCGACGGGCGCCATGAACATCCGACCCAGGCCCTCCTGGACCTGCTGTCGCTGCGACGCGCGTTCGGGGATGTCGGCGGGCTGACGGTGGCGATCTGTGGCGACATCACCCACAGCCGGGTGGCGCGGTCGAACGTGGCTTTGCTGTCGATGATGGGGGCCCGCGTCCGGCTGATCGGGCCGCCGACCCTGGTGCCCGGCGACGCCGACCGCTGGGGCTGTGAGGTCTTCCACGACATGCGCGAGGGGCTGGAGGGCTGCGACGTCGTCATGATGTTGCGGCTTCAGCTGGAGCGGATGGAGGGGGCCCTGGTGCCGTCGACGCGCGAGTATTTCCGCTTCTGGGGCCTGGACCGCGAGAAGCTGGCCTGGGCCAAGCCGGGCGCGAAGGTCATGCATCCGGGGCCGATGAACCGGGGCGTCGAGATCGATTCGGACGTCGCCGACGACCTGTCGGTGTCGCTGATTCAGGATCAGGTCGAGATGGGGGTGGCGGCGCGAATGGCGGTGCTGGCGTCGCTTTGGGCCCGTTCGGGAGCCGCCCGATGACCGCGCTCGCCATCATCAACGCGCGCCTGCTGGATCCGGCCAGCGACTATGACGGCCATGGCGCGGTCCTGATCGCCGACGGGCGGATCGTCGAGGTCGTGCGCGGCGGCG
The DNA here is from genome assembly GCF_044239655.1 of Brevundimonas sp. GTDB lineage: Bacteria > Pseudomonadota > Alphaproteobacteria > Caulobacterales > Caulobacteraceae > Brevundimonas. The sequence goes on along the minus strand of NZ_JBIIAY010000088.1, from coordinate 5,411 downwards.
ACGTCCGCGTGCCGGCGGGCGTCGAGGTCGTGGACGCGCGGGGCCTGTGCCTCGCCCCCGGCCTGATCGACATCCGGGTCAAGACCGGCGAGCCGGGGTTCGAGCCCAAGGAGACGCTGAAGTCGGCCAGTCTGTCGGCGGCGGCGGGCGGGGTCACCACCATCGTCATCCAACCGGACACCGATCCGGCCGTGGACGACCCGGCCATGGTGGACTTCATCCAGCGGCGCGGGGCGGCGTTGAACCTGGTCAATGTCTATGCGGCGGGCGCGGCGACCCAGCGGCGCGAGGGCCAGCGGATGGCTGAGATCGGCCTGATGCACGAGGCGGGCGCGCTTTACTTCACCGACGGCGACCGGGTGATCGCCTCAAGCCGGACCCTGCAACGGGTGATGAGCTACGCCGCCGCCTTCAACGCCCTGATCGCGTGTCGGCCCGCCGATCCGTGGCTGAGCGAGGGCGGAGTGGCGACGTCGGGGGAGCTGGCGACCCGTCTGGGGCTGTCGGGCGTGCCGGCCATCGCCGAACGCATCCAGCTGGACCGCGACCTGGCCCTGGTCGAGCAGACGGGCGCGCGGTTCCTGGTCGACCAGATCTCGACCGCCGATGCGCTGGACAGTCTGGCGCGGGCGCGGGGCAAGGGGCTGGAGGTCGCGGCCAGCGTCTCGATCAACCACCTGTGCTTCAACGAGATCGACATCGGCGACTATCGGACCTTCTACCGGCTGGACCCGCCGCTGCGGCCTGAGAGCGACCGGCAGGCGCTGATCGAGGCGGTGCGCGACGGCCTGATCGACGTCATCACCTCGGCCCACGCCCCCCTGCCCGCCGAGGACAAGCGCCGTCCGTTCGCGGAGGCTGCGCCCGGCGCGATCGGTCTGGAGACCCTGCTGGCCGCTGCGCTCAGCCTGCACCACGAGGACGGGGTGCCGCTGCTGGATATCCTGCGGCCCATGACGGCGGGGCCGGCGGCCTTGCTGGGGCTGGACAGCGGCGTACTGGAGCCGGGTGCCCCGGCGGACCTGGTGCTGTTCGACCCGGACGCACCGGTGATCGTGGATGCCGCGACCCTGAAGTCCAAGTCCAAGAACTCGCCATTCGACGGGCGGCGGTTGCAGGGCAAGGTGGTCGGGACCTGGGTGGGCGGACGGAAGGTTCACTGACCCGCCCCCTCTCCTAGCGGGAGAGGGTCAGCGTGGGCAGGTCGCCGCTGCCGCGACCTCGGCGGCCAGGACGCCCTTGACGGCCAGGGGCGCGTCGGTGGCGATGACGGTGACACCCTGTTCGTACAGGCGGCGGTATTCGGACACGTCGCCGTCGGCCGCATAGAGGTCGTCGAGGCGACGACCGGCTGCGCCCAGGGTGCCGAACTGGGCCTCGACGCCGCGCGCTTTCAGGGCGGCCCACTGCGCCGGATCGGGTGAGCCCGCGCCGGTCCAACCAAGGATCTGGGCGTCGTTCAGCCCGTCGAGATTGCCCATCGACTTGGCACCGGCCGAGATCATCATCTCGGGCGCGAGGGCGGCGACGGCGCGGGCGGTTTCGGGGGAATAGGTGATCAGGATGACGCGGCCCTGGGCACCGACCCGTCGGACCTCCACGACCACGGCGCGAGCCAGGACCATGGTCGCGGCCTCGTCGGCGGGCTTCAGGTCGATGGAGGCGATGGTGCCGGCCGCGTCGGCGGCCGAAAGAGCCTCGGCCAGGGTCGGCGGGGCTTCGTCGGTCAGGGTGCCGTCGGGGGCGGTCAGGCGGGTGGCCTTGACCTCGGCCAGGGTCAGGTCGGCGACCTTGCCGGTGCCTGTCGTGGTCCGGTCCATGGTGTCGTCGTGCATGAGGACCAGCTTGCCGTCGCGGGTCAGGACGGCGTCGATTTCGACGATGGCACCGGGGATGACGCGGCCGGTGGCAGTGATGGCGGCGACGGAGTTCTCGGGCTGGTCGTCGGCGGACTGGGCCCGGTGGGCGGAGATGGCGACGCCGCGTTCGCGCACGCAGTCGAAATAGGCGGCCAGGATCGGGCCGTCCGACGCTTGTGGCCGCGCAGGCGTCACCGCGCAGGCGGACGTCAGGGCCAGAAGGGCGAGGCCGGCGAGGGTCGGACGGATCATGGGCGGGGTCTCTACGAACGGACGCGGACCAGTGCCACATTCGGTCGCGTCGTCAAGCGTCACCCCAAGTTGCGTCTTGCTCGCAAGCCGGCCCCGACGCATCTTGCGGCTCAAGACCAAGGGGAGCGACTCACCGTGCAGTATCTCGTGGCGCCGGCCATCGGCGGGCTCGCCTTCGTGGCGGTTGCCGGATACCTGCTGGGCTCGATTCCGTTCGGGGTGCTGATCACCCGTGCGGCGGGCACGGGCGACGTTCGCAACATCGGATCCGGCAATATCGGCGCGACCAATGTGCTGAGGACCGGCCGCAAGGACCTGGCCCTGGCGACCCTGCTGCTGGATGCAGGCAAGGGGGCGGTGGCCCTGCTGCTGGCGCGGTGGCTGTTCAACAGCGATCTGGCCGGGGCGATCGGCGGCGGCGCGGCGTTTCTGGGCCACCTGTTTCCGATCTGGCTGAAGTTCAAGGGCGGCAAGGGGGTGGCGACCTTCTATGGCCTCTTGCTGGCGGCGCACTGGCCGCTGGGGCTGCTGGCGGCAGCGATCTGGCTGCTGGTGGCGTTCGGGCTCAGGTATTCGTCGCTCGCGGCCCTGGTGTCGGCGGCCTGTGCGCCGGTGCTGGCGGTGCTGCCTCTGGAGATGCTGGGACTGCCCGCGCCGAACCCTGTCGCGGCCCTCGCCCTGTTCACGGCGGTGCTGATCTACATCCGGCATCATGAGAATATCGGCCGGTTGGTGAAGGGTCTCGAACCTCGCATCGGTGCCAAGAAGGCGTGAGCGCACCGCTCGACGAGGCGGAGCGGTTTGCGCGGCTGAGGCTGGCGCGCACCGACTGTGTCGGGCCGGTGTCATTTCGTCAGTTGCTGGACCGGTTCGGCACGGCGGTTCTGGCGCTGGATGCCCTGCCCGACCTCGCCAGGCGCGCCGGATCGACCGGATATGACCTGCCCCCGGTGGAGCGTATCGAGGCCGAACTGGCCGCCGGCGAGCGCAAGGGCGCGGTCCTGCTGGTGCTCGGCGATGCCGCCTATCCCGACAGGCTCGCCGCCGTCGATCCGCCGCCGCCGGTGCTATGGACGCGCGGCGACGTGGGCCTGCTGTCCGGCGAGACCATCGCCATGGTCGGGGCCCGAATCGCCTCGGCGGGTGGCCAGAGGATCGCGCGGGGGCTGGCCCAGGCCTTGGGTCAGGACGGTTTCGTCGTGGTGTCGGGTCTGGCGCGCGGCATCGATGCGGCGGCGCATCTGGGGGCGCTGAAGACCGGGACGGTGGCGGTGCTGGGCGGCGGGGTCGACGACGTCTATCCGCCCGACAACGCCGAACTCTATGACCAGATCGTCGATCAGGGTTGCGTCGTGTCCGAAAGTCCGATGGGGGCGCGGGCCCAGGCGCGGGACTTTCCCCGGCGCAACCGCATCATCTCGGGCCTGTCGCGCGGGGTGATCGTGGTCGAGGCGGAGTTGAGGTCCGGGTCGCTGATCACCGCACGGCTGGCAGGAGAACAGGGCCGCGATGTCTTCGCTGTGCCGGGATCACCCCTCGACCCGCGCTCGAAGGGCCCGAACGAGCTGCTGCGTCAGGGCGCGATCCTGTGCGAGGGCGTGGACGATGTACGGCGGGGTCTGGAGACGCTGCGGACCCTGCGCGAGCCGCCCAGCGACCGGTTCGAGGCAATGCCGGACGATGTGGATCAGGCCCTGATCGAACGCGTCGCCGCCCTGCTTTCGCCCACACCGACACCGCGCGACGAATTGGCCCGGGCCTGCGCCGCGCCGGTGGCCCATGTGGCGGCGGCGCTGCTGGAGCTCAGTCTTGCGGGGCGGGCGTCACTTCTGCCGGGCGGGCTGGCGAGCCTCTAGACAGGGTGGTCGGGAAGGGCCTTCCGAGCGCCTCGGCCAGGGCCTGTTGGGCCAGCAGGAAGACCTCGTCGCGCTGGTGGTAGTTGTTCGACAGGACGATCACCGTGATGTCCTCTTCCGGCTGATGGATCACCAGGTTGCGGAACCCCGACCAGCTGCCGGTATGATAGATCTGCGGCGCCTCGAACGCGGGCTGGACCTGTCGGCCCAGGCGGTTGGCGAAGATGCCGTAGCCCCAGGCCCGGTGCGGACGACCGCGCTCGTCGGGGGTGTCGGGCGGCGAATGGTCGGCGATCATCTGGGCGTAGCCGTAGGGGCTCAAGATTCGCCCGCCGTGCAGGCCCCTCTGCCAGGCCAGCATGTCGTCCAGCGTCGAATACAGGGCTCCGGCGCCGGTGACGACGCTGACGTTGGCCTGGGGCTGGGCCGCCAGACCGCTGGGGAAGTTGGCGTAGCCCATGGCGAGGTTGGGGACTTCGCCCAGACCGGTTTGGGTCAGGCCCAGGGGCTCGAACAGGGCGGTGCGCAGATAGGTCTCGAAGGGCATGCCGCTGGCCTTCTCGACGATGGCGGCGGCGAGGTTGAAGCCGGCGTTGTTGTAGCGGACCTTGGTCCCGGGCTCGAACTGAAGCGGATAGCGCGCTGAATCGGCGGTCAGCTCGGCGAGATTGGTCGGCGTCACACGCCTCAGACCCCACGCCGGACGGGCCATCAGGTCCGGGATGCCCGAGGTGTGGGTCAGCAGGTGGTGGATGCGGATATTGGCCCAGGCGGCGGGGCACGGCTGGATCCACTTGCAGACCGGATCGCTGATGGTCAGCCTGCCCTCGTCCTGCAGCTTCAGGATGACGACGGCGGTGAACTGTTTGGACACGGAGGCCAGGCGGAAGGGGGTGTCGAGCGCCAGCGGGCGGTCTTCATCGGCATTGGCCGGGCCCTGGACCCAGCGGAACAGCACCTGATCCCCTCGCGCGACCAGAATGCCGCCCATGAAGCGCTGATGGTTCGCCAGGCTGGCAGACAGTTGGGGCAGGTCATTGACGGCGACGACCGGCGGACGCTTGAGCTCGGCGACGGCGGGGTGCGCCAAGGCGGTCGGCTCGGCCGTGCGCACACCGGTCCAGGCAGCCAGGGCCAGGACGCCGCAGAGCATGACGATCAGGACGGCGGCGAGGCGACGGGGATGGTTCCCGGCGCGGCGGGGGACATGGAACACGGACTTTACGCGAACTCTTGGAACTAGACGTCGTACTCGAGGCCGAACTGGGCGTAGAGGGCCCGGCTGTCCTGCCATTTGGGATCAACCTTGACGGTCACGAACAAATGCACGGGCCGGTCGAGCAGTTCGGTCAGCTCTTCGCGCGACTTCTGACCGATCCATTTCAGGGTCTGGCCGCCCTTGCCCAGGATGATCGGGCGCTGGCTCTCGCGCTCGACATAGATG
>NZ_JBIIAY010000087.1:0-13381 GCF_044239655.1 Brevundimonas sp. | reverse complement strand
GAACAGATAGGGCCCGTCCGGCTCGTTCATCAACGTATAGCCCGTCGGATCCTGGCGAGCCACCGGTCCTTCGATGCCCAGGCTGTAGGGGATGCTGCGCCAGTGGACGGTGACGCCGTCGGTCAGCTTGCCGCCCTGGCCCGAATGCAGCCGTTCGACGCTTTCGCGCGCATAGGCCTGGCCCTCGGCCAGGGGCAGTGACCCGAGCCGCGTCGCCCCCCCGCCAAAACTGTATCCGGCGACCAGAATGCCCTTCTCGTGCAGGAACTTGCCGGACGGATACCAGGTCATCAGGGTATCGCGGTCGGTGAACGACAGACCGCCGTAGATATGGTCGTTGGTCTCCCAGAAGCGCGGGGCCTGGAAGGCGATCTTGACCGAGTCGGCGTATCTGGCGTTTTTCACCACCGCCTGCCGGTCCGCCGAGAAGTCGTTGTCGATCCCGGCCAGGACCGAGAAGGGGATCGTACAGATACAGTGGTCGGCCGTGACCGCGTGGCTTGCGCCGGCCGCGTCCTTCCAGGTCGCCTCGACGCCCGTACCCTTGCGCTTCAGCCCGGTGATCTCGGCGTTCAGCGTGATCGCCGCGCCCAGTTTGTCGGCAAAGGCCATGGGAATGCGGTCCATGCCGCCGACCGGCTGGAGCATCGTCGCCTGCATGTCGATGATGTCGTGGAAGGCCGGCGCCCCCCAGGCCATCGGATGCAAAAGCGAAGCCAGCACCATGGCGTCGCGCGGCTTGCCCACGACATCGCCCGCAGCCGGTTCGATGGCAAAGCCGGCGCTCTCGCTGTGGCGGAACATCAGGTCGGGATCCAGCTCGCCCCAGCCGATCAGGTTCTCGACCAGCAGGGCCTTGTCCTCGGCGCTCAGGGACACGTCGACGCCGCCGTTCCGGACACCCTTGGCCAGCAGGGAGGCGACGTTGCCGCGGATATTGTGGATCGCCTGACGCATCTGCAGCGGCTTGCCGCCATTCAGCCCCTCGGCCTGGATCAGGGCACCGTGGGAGTGGTTGACCAGCACCTCCATCTCGACGCCCAGCTCCTTGCAGTAGCCGATGGTCGCCTGATGGTGGCTGGGGATACGGGCGGGGCCGGCGTTGAAATACTGGCCGTCGTCGAAGGTGCAGACCTGCTCCGGCTTGTCCGTATGGGCGATCTTCGAGCCGCGACGGACGGTCCAGTTTCGCCCCCCGACCCGGTCGCGGGCCTCGAGCACCGTGACGGCATATCCCGCCTTCTTCAACTCATAGGCTGCGCTCAGCCCCGCCACCCCGGCACCCAGGATGACCACGCTGGACCCCGACCCCGATCCGGGCGCGAGGGTCGGCGTCTGGGCATGGGCGACGCCGTCGTCGACCAGCCCCATGGCCCGCATGGCCATATACATGCCGCCGGTCCCCGCCACCGCGGCCACCCGCGTCAGAAACGCCCGTCTCGTGCCGATCATGACTCATATCCCCATGGCTCATTTCGCAGATGCGAGAAGAGCAACACGGTTCGACGAGCATGACTAGGGCAGGAGGCACCGTGAATGCCGCCGAGCCCGGATGATCTGGCCGATGTGGATATCACGCCACCAGCTCGAAGGGCTCCAGGCCCGACAGCCGCATCGCGACCGGCCGTTCGGGGATCGCCCGCGTCGGCAGTTTGGAGACCGCCTGTGCCGTGTGGGCGATGTGGTCCGGCGTCGTGCCGCAGCAGCCACCGACGATGTTGACCAGGCCCGAGGCCGCCCATTCCTCGATGAAGTGGGCGGTCTCGTGCGGCTCCTCGTCATACTGGCCCATGGCGTTGGGCAGGCCGGCGTTGGGATAGGCGGCGACCAGGGTGTCCGCCACCCGCGACAGTTCGGCGATGAAGGGTCGCATCAAATCGGCGCCGAGCGCGCAGTTGAAGCCCACGGCGAACGGCTTGGCGTGACGCACGCTGTTCCAGAAGGCCTCGGCGGTCTGGCCCGACAGGGTGCGGCCCGACCGGTCGGTGATGGTGCCGCTGATCCAGATCGGCAGGGGCTCCATCCCCTCGTCTTCCAGGTCCTTGATGGCCTTGATGCAGGCCTTGCAGTTCAGCGTGTCGGTGATGGTCTCGATCAGATACAGGTCGACGCCGCCCTCGTTCAGCGCCTTCACCTGGTGGCGATAGGCGTCATAGACCTGGTCGAAGGTGACCAGCCGCGCGCCCGGATCGTTCACGTCGGACGACATCGACAGCATCTTGTTCAGCGGCCCGATCGAACCGGCCGCGAAGCGCGGCTTGTGCGGCTCCTTTTCCGTCCAGCGGTCGGCGGCGGCGCGGGCCAGCTTCGCGCCCTCCAGATTGATGTCCCAGACCGCGTCGGCTTCCAGCTTGTAATCGTCCTGGGCGATGACGGTGGCGCTGAAGGTGTTGGTCTCGGAGATGTCGGCCCCGGCGCCGAAATACTGGTCGTGAAGGTCCGAGATGACGTCCGGCCGGGTCAGGCAAAGGATGTCGTTGTTGCCCTTCATCTGGTCGCGTTCGTTATAGCCGTTGGCCTCGACGAAGCGGTCGCCGCGGAAGTCGGCTTCCTCCAGCCCGCGACGCTGGATCATCACGCCCCAGGATCCATCGAGGACCAGGATGCGTTCCCTGGCGGCCTTGTGCAGGGCTGCGATGCGTTCGGGGCGGGTAAGCGGAGACGTCATGTCAGACAGCGGCCTTCTGTTCGCGAACGCCCAGCACGCGGCAGATCGCATAGACCAGGTCGGCGCGGTTCAGGGTGTAGAAGTGGAAGTCGGAGAAGCCCTCTTCCTGCAACCGGGCGCAGGTTTCGGCGGCGACCGAGGCGGCCAGCAGCTTGCGGGTTTCGGGGTCGTCGTCCAGGCCGTCGAAATGCGAGGCCAGCCAGCCCGGGACCGAGGCACCGCATGAGGCGCTCATCCGCTGCAAGGCCCCGAAGTTCGACACCGGCATGATCCCCGGCAGCAACGGGATGTTGACCCCGGCGGCGCGGATGCGGTCGCGGAAGCGCAGGAAGGCGTCTATGTCGAAGAAGAACTGGCTGATCAGCCGCGTCGCACCGGCGTCGACCTTGGCCTTCAGAACATCGATGTCATGCTCGATCGAGGGGCTTTCCGGGTGCTTTTCCGGATAGGCGCCGACGCTGGTCTGGAACCCGCCGACGCGCTGGATGGCCAGGGCCAGTTCGGTGGCGTTGGCGTATCCGTCCGCGCGCGGCTGATAGACGCCGCCGATGCCGTCGGTGCCGGGCGGGTCGCCGCGCAGGGCCACGATGTGATCGACGCCGATCGCCTTGTAGCTTTCGATCACCTCATCGACCTCGGCTCTGGAGGCGTCGACGCAGGTCAGGTGGGCGGCGGGTTTCAGCGTGGTTTCCGTCAGCATCCGCTGCACCGTGCGGTGCGTCCGCTCACGGGTGGAGCCACCGGCACCGTAGGTCACCGACACGAAGGCGGGGTTCAGCGGCTCCAGCCGACGCACGGCGTGCCACAGGGTCTCTTCGGCCTTGTCGGTCTTGGGCGGGAAGAATTCGAACGAGACCCGCACCGGATTGGCGTTGTCGCCGGCGCGCGCGACCGGGCCCAGCGGCGACAGCAGAAGGGCGCGGGCGGCTGCGAGCCCCTCGGATTTCACGGCGGCGAGGGCCATCAGGCGGCGCTCCTGTTCAGGGCGGAAAGGGCAGGGCGGACGGCGCCCCAGATGGTGACGGTCAGGCCGTCCGTGTCAGGCGGCAGGGCGACCGGTGCCTCGGTCGTCAGGCCCGCGTCCGCCAGCCAGCCGTCGATCTCCTCGGCGGCAAAGCCGAGGCGGCGGTGCTGATGTTCGGCGCGCAGGTGTTCCAGCTCGTGTTGGGCGAAGTCGACGATCAGGATGCGGCCACCGGGCGACACCAGCCGCGCCGCCTCGGTGACCGCCGCATGCGGATCGGCCAGGTAATGCAGCACCTGATGCACCAGCACGAGATCGGCACTGCCCGCCGGCAGCCGGGTCGAGAAGATGTCGCCGTGCCGCAGTTCGACATTGGTCAGCCCGGCCTCGGCGACCTTGGTGCGCGCAATGTTGAGCATGTTGTGGCTGAGATCCAGCCCCGTCAGCCGCCGCGCCCGGGCTCCCAGCAGGGTCAGCATCCGGCCCGATCCGGTGCCCAGATCGACGATCCGCTCGAACGGCCCGGCACCGGCGGCGTCGCGGATCGCGGCCTCGACGGCGGTTTCGGCGACATAGAGGGAGCGGATGCGGTCCCACTGGGGCGCGACCCGTTCGAAATAGGCGGCAGCCGCCGCCTGGCGCTCATTGCGGACCTGGTCGAGGCGCAGAAGGTCGTCCTCGCCCGCCGTGTCGGCCAGCAGGTCGAGGATGGTCTCGATCAGACGCCGCGTCACCGGCTCCGACGACAGGCGATAGAAGACCCGGGCCCCGTCGGGAAACCGCTCGATCAGCCGGGCGTCGCTCATGACCTTCAGGTGGCGCGACACGCGGGGCTGGCTCTGCTCCAGCACGCTGGACAGCTCCATCACCGACAGTTCCTCGCTGGCCAGCAAGGCGAGGATACGCAGGCGCGTCGGCTCGCCGGCCGCGCGCAGGGCTTCCACAGTCTGTTCGGCCGTCAGCGACATCCAGACATATAAGGATATCCTTATATGTTTTGGCAAGTGAAAACGCCGCCCCACCACGACCATCGCCCTCGCCTGCGAAGGAATGCCGCGCTAGGATCGTCGAAGGGGCTGGTTTCAGGAGACCGCAATGTTCAAGACCATCTTCGCCGTCGCGGCCGTGACCGCCGCCGTCCTGCCGTCGCTGGCGCTCGCCCAGGCCGGCGGGGCCATGACCCTGGCCGCCATGACCGCCAAGGCCGACGAGACCTTCGACGCCGCCGACTTCGACCAGAGCGGGGTGCTCAGCGCCTCCGAACTGGCCCGCGCGGCCCAGGACCTGGGTGCGGCCGGTCAGGGCCTGTCCCGCGCCGACGCCAACCGCGACGGCCGCGTCACCCGCACCGAGTACCACGCCGGTTACGCCGCCATGTTCGCCCGGCTGGACCTCGACGGCGACGGCTCGATCAGCCCGGCCGAGCGGGCCCAGTTCCGGGGCTTCGACCTGGGGCGCGGCCTGCTGGGCGGCGGCACGGCCATGCCGACCCCCGACGGCGGTCGCTAGGCCCCTATCACGCCACCGGCGTCACCGGCGGCTCGCCCGCGAACACCGCCTGAAGGTTCTGCATCAGCAGCATCAGCATGCCCCGCACCGCTTCCTGGGTCGCCCCGCCCGTGTGGGGCGTCAGGACGGTGTTGGGTACCTGGCTCCAGCGCGCCGAATCGACCGGCTCGATCTCGAACACGTCCAGCGCCGCCTGGCCCAGGGCGCCGGACCGCAGGGCGGCGATCAGGGCGTCCTCGTCGACCACCTGTCCGCGCGCCACATTGACCAGCAACCCCTGCGGCCCCAGCGCCGCGACCACCTCGGCCGAGATCAGCCCGACATTGGTCTCGTCCGCCCGGCACGCGATCACCAGGATGTCGCTCTGGGCCGCCAGCGCGATCAGGCTGTCGGCCCGGGCCCACGGGCCGGCCTTCGGGCGCGGCCCCCACCACTGCACTGTCATCCGCATCGCCTCGGCCCGCCGCGCCACGGCCTCGCCGATCAGACCCATGCCCACGATCCCGACCCGCTGCCCGCCCAGCGACGGCGTCATCAGCTTTGACTCGACCGTCCACTGCCCGGCCCTCAGCTCCCGGTCGCCGCGCACGATCTGACGCCGTGCGGCGAGGATCAGACCGAGGGCGTGGTCGGCGACATCCTCGTGATTGACCCCCGGCGCATGGCTGACCGGCAACCCCCGCGCCCGACACCATTCGACGTCGATCCGGTCATAGCCCGAGGTGAAACAGGCGATCAGCTTCAGGTTCGGCAACCGCGCGATCAGCCCCTTGTCCAGCTCGAACTCGCCCGCCACGATCACCGCCTGGATCAGACGCTCCGCCTCCGCCGGCGGCCCCTCCCAGAACCGATAGACGTCGTGCGCGCTCTCCAGGAAGGGCGTCAGCTGGCCGAGGTGACGCTGCATGATCAGGACGGCGGGGCGTTGGGTCATGGGGTGACACTAGGTCCGCCGCCGCCGTCTGTGAACGCTGTCTGGATACCTACAGATACCAGTCCTGGCCGTGGAAGCCGCGTTGGCCCTCCAGATCCAGCATGTACCGGCCGCTGTGCGGCGACACGTCCAAGGCCATGTCCGTGTCGACCAGCTCGATCTCGTCCGACCCCGGCAGGGTCTGGGGCCCGGCATCCTTGACCGCCGGTTCCTCGCCGATCGCGACGGGCGTCCACAGGATGTCCGACAGCGCAAGGTGTACATCGGCCAACAGTATCAGCATCTCGTTCACGCCGTCGCCGCCCAGGTCGACGAACAGGAAGCTGCCTGTGCCGGACCAGGCGATGCCGAACGCGTCTGAGGCGCTGGTGCGAACGGCCGTGAGGTCGATCCTGTCCACGCCGGAGACGAAATCGACGATGAAGTCGGCCGCCGCGACCGTCGAGTCCGACGCCGCCAGATAGACGAACGCATCCGCTCCGTCCTGACCGCCGAGCGTGTCGGCCCCGCCGCCGCCGGTGATGGTGTCGTTGCCGGCCCCCGCATAGATGGGGTCATTCAGGCTGCTCCCGATCAGGACGTCGGCGACGCCCGAACCGATCATATAGATACCGAATCCGTTGCCGTAGATGAAGTCGGTCCCGTTGACGGCTCGGTGGTCGGCGGTGGTCAGGAAAGACCCGGCCTCGGTCTGTCCGAAGACGAAGCTGGACCCGTTGTCGGAGCGAATGATGCTGATCGAGGAGGGGGCGAGGACCGTCAGATCGATCCGGTCCTCGCCGGTCGTGAAGTCGTAAAGGTTGTCGTAGCCGGTCAACTGGCTGGAATCAGCGGTTGTAACATAGCGGAAGGTGTCGCGCCCGGCGCCGCCCGAGATGGCGTCCGCGCCGACGCCGCCGGTGATGGTGTCGTCGCCACCCTCGCCGACCAGCGGGTCTGGCCGCGACGACCCGATTATGGTGTCCGCATCGGTCGAGCCGACGACATAGACGCCGAAGGTCCCGTTGTAGAGGAAATCGGTCGCGTTCAGCCCGGCGATGGGAGCCAGCAATTGGAAGGCCCCGCCCGGCGTTTCCGCGAACACGACACTGCCCCCGCCCGCAAAGCGGATGGTGCTGACCGAGGTGGGGTTTATCGCGGTCAAGTCGATCAGATCGATCCCGGTCTCAAAGTCGGTGATTGCGTCGAGTGCGCCCACCCTGGAATCGGAGGTCGCCAGATACCGGAAGATGTCCGCGCCGGTGCCGCCAGTCAGAGTGTCACGCCCGCCGCCACCGATCAGGACGTCGTTCAGCGGACCGCCGACCAAGGTATCCTGTCCTGAGGTTCCGTTCAGGGTCATCGGGGCAGGGATGGGCGTGTAGATCACGTCGGAGAACAGGACCGTGCCCTGAACATCGACGATGGTCGTCCCGCCCGCGGCGTCTACCGCGGTGACCGTGGTCCTGCCGGCTCCGTTCGGCGCCAGGGTCACCACGACGCTCCCTAAAGCCGTGAAGTCGAGCTTGTCCGAGCCGGTCGAAAAGTCGGTGATCAGATCGGCCGCAACCGCAGTGGAATCGCCGATCGCATAGACAAATCGATCCGCCCCCGTGCCCCCGGTCAGGATGTCGCTGCCTCTCCCTCCGATCAGCACATCCGCGAACCGGCTGCCGATCACGGTGTCGCCGAATGCCGAACCGATCACGATCTCGAAGCTGTTCAGAGTGTCGGAGCCCGCCGCCCCTCCCGCCAGGCCGGTCGCGAGATTGACCCCGACCGCGCCGCTCACTGCGCTGTAGTCGATCGTGTCCGTACCGGTCCCACCGTCCAGCGCGTCGTTGCCGATCCCGCCGTCGAGCCGGTCGTCGCCCTCGCCTCCATTCAATATGTCATTGGCCGCGCCGCCGCTCAGGACGTCGCTTCCGGCATCCCCATTCAATATGTCATTGGCCGCGCCGCCGCTCAGGATGTCGTCGCCGGCATCGCCTTCTAGAGCGTCGACGCCTGCGCCCCCGACCAGGAGATCGTTTCCGTCACCACCGGCAAGGGTTGAGCCGAGGTCGGAGGCAAAGAGCCTGTCGTCTCCCCCTGCTCCGTATACGGATATCCCATCGTGAGTTTCGTCAGGGCCCTCTGTGAGTAGGTCGAACGGGGAGCGCATGGATACGCTCGCCCGCGTGCTGAAAATCGCGCCTAGTGGCAGGGATGCTGCATCAATGCCCACAAGGCGTGCGAAGATGATCCAAGGCGTGGTACGGTCTGCGATGACGGTGTCGGACCCATTTTGGTAATAAGTGATCGGGGTAGAGAAGAACGATCCAATATAGCTGTCACTAAGGTCGACGCGGTCGACGCCGACTTGAAAATCGGTGATCACAGCCACGCCGACGGGATTGGAAACCTTGAACAGATCAGCTCCCGACCCGCCGGTCACTCTGACGGTCGTATCCACTCCGGGAGGCACAATATAAGTCCAGTCGCGTCCCGATCCCAGCAGGTAAGCGTGACCCACGCCGACCGTGATCACATCGTCGCCAGCACCGCCTTCAACGATGCCATGGCTTTGGATCGTAATGCGGTCGTTGCCCGTCCCGCCAAAGACTAGCGGCGCATCGCCAGCGACGGCATAGTAAATTTGCGGGCCAGGCGTGTTGTATACGGTCTGGGAGCCTGTACCGAACGACAGGCTGATAATGTCGTCGCCAGCGCCGCCGTCCAGGACGTCGCCGTTCGACACGCCCTGAACCGAGATCGTGTCGTTGCCGTCGCCGCCGTAGACGAAATCGGCGGGATCATCTCCCGAAAACCAGCGCGATCCCGGATCGAGGAAGTCGTCCCCAGCGCTCCCGATCAGAGTGTCGCCATAGTTCATCGATCCTACGAGATGACGGATGTTGACCAACTGATCGATACTGTAGCCCGTGGATTGGTAGTCGGCGATGGCCAGCGAAATGGTGAGGCCGGTCGTGGCTTCCAGATAGTAGGCGATGTCGTCCCCACCTGTCCCACCATCCAGCCGATTTCGCCCCGTTCCGCCCAACAGCACGTCGTCGCCCGCGCCGCCATTCAGGAGATCGTCGCCGTTCCCGCCCAGCAGGGTATCGTTTCCGTCTTCACCGTTCAGGAGGTCATTGCCGTCGAGTCCTGAAAGACGGTCTCCGCCGATGCCGCCGTTGATAACGTCGTCGCTGCTGGTCCCGTTGAGGGTGTCGGCCCCGCCTGTTCCTGTAAAGGTAGGCATAGTCTTGCATCCTTAAGGGAAACCGCTTCGGGAAACTTGGTCATCGTTGCCCGGAGAACGCAAGGGATGATGGTGAGACGCCGATCCCGCCTCGCCGACTGGGAGCCCGGTCGTGAACCTGATTGCGTGAACGCATTTGAACTGCACACTTGGCCCCGAACTTGGATTCGATCGGTCCATGAATCAACGGCGGGTCCGCAGCCGATCAATTTCCCGACTTCGAGTCCCCAAGGGGGGCAGGAAGGTCGGCGGCCATCGAATCTAGTCCCACCGCCCCTGATACGGCTTCTGAGGTGCCAGATGCCCGGTCAGGCGGTCGATGTGCGGCTGGAGCGGGGCCAGGTCACCCTCACGCTCCGCCTGGGGCAGCCGTTCCCAGGTGGCGCGCAGGCGCTTGGCGTCTTCTTCGGGCGTCGCGGGCACCCAGCGGGCCCCGAGGTGGTTCAGAACCACGGCGTCGGCCAGCAAGGCCAGGTTGCCGGGCGACAGGGTGCGGTCCGTGGGCACGATGTCGGCCAGGGTCTCGCGTGCCCGGTCGACGTCCTGGTGCAGCACCACATACTCCCGCGCGGCCTTCAGCAGGGCCGTCGCCTCCGACCCCCGCCCGGCCGTCAGCGCCTCTCGCGCCCGCCGCAGCACCGTGGTCATCAGGTCCTCCTCCGACGCCGGGGGCAGGGCGGGGGCGTTGGATGCGCTGCCCACGCCGGGTGGAGGTTCGCCATGGTCGACGATGCCCCGCGCCTGAGCCCAGTCGCGCTTGGTCCAGCCTTCCAGCCGGGCCTTCTTCCTCAGATTGGCCTCGCCCACTCCGAACCGTTCGCACACCTCGCGCGCGAACAGGCCGCCGACATAGGCGGCGCGGGCCAGATCCCAGGTCTGGCCGCTGACCTTGCCATAGGTCTGGGTCGGTGGGCGGCGGCGGGCATCCATATGCGGCTCCGGCGGTCACGATCGTCACCGCCGTATCGCCCCCGGTCACGACAATATCGGTCGCACCCGCCGGGATGTGACGAAAGCTGCCGTTAGCGGCCGAACTTCTGGAACTTGATCCGGTGCGGGATCAGGGCGTCGGTGCCGAGGCGGCGCTTCTTGTCCTCTTCATAGGCTTCGAAATTGCCCTCGAACCATTCGACATGGCTGTCGCCTTCGAAGGCCAGGATGTGGGTCGCCAGACGGTCCAGGAACCAGCGGTCGTGGGAGATGACCACGGCGCAGCCGGCGAATTCTTCCAGCGCCTCTTCGAGGTTCTGCAGGGTCTCGATGTCGAGGTCGTTGGTCGGTTCGTCGAGCAGGATCAGGTTGCCGCCGGTGGCCAGGGTCTTGGCCAGGTGGACGCGGTTGCGCTCACCGCCCGACAGCTGGCCGACCTTCTTCTGCTGGTCGCCGCCCTTGAAGTTGAAGCTGCCGACATAGGCGCGGGTGTTGATCTCGCGCTTGCCGACCATCATCACGTCGGTGCCGCCTGAGATCTCTTCCCAGATGGTCTTGTTGGGGTCCAGGCTGTCGCGGGACTGGTCGACATAGGCCAGCTTGACCGTTTCGCCGACCTTGATGGTGCCGCCGTCGGGCTGCTCCTGGCCGGTGATCATGCGGAACATGGTCGACTTGCCGGCGCCGTTGGGGCCGATGACGCCGACGATGCCGTTGGGCGGAAGCTTGAAGGTCAGGTTGTCAAACAGCAGTTTCTCGCCATACGACTTCTGCAGGCCCTCGACCTCCAGCACCACATTGCCCAGGCGGGGCCCCGGCGGGATCTGGATATGGGCGTGGGTCTGGGCGCCGCGCAGGTTTTCCTGTTCCGTGACCATCCGCTCGTAGGCGGCCAGACGGGCCTTGGACTTGGCCTGACGGGCCTTGGCGCCCGAACGGACCCATTCCAGTTCGCGGGTCAGGGCGCGCTGACGGGCCTCGGATTCCGAGTTCTCCTGCACGACGCGCTTCTGCTTCTGCTCCAGCCAGCTGGAATAGTTGCCCTCGTAGGGGATGCCCTTGCCGCGATCGAGCTCCAGCGTCCACTTGGTCACCAGGTCCAGGAAGTAGCGGTCGTGAGTCACCAGGATGACGCAGCCCGGGAAGGCCTCCAGGTGGTGCTGCAACCAGGCGACCGATTCAGCGTCCAGGTGGTTGGTCGGCTCGTCCAGCAGCAACATGTCGGGCTTGGACAGCAGCAGGCGGGCCAGGGCGACGCGGCGCTTCTCGCCGCCGGACAGGTTGGTGGTCGCCCAGTCGTCGGGCGGACAGCGCAGGGCGTCCATGGCCATCTCGATGCGGCTGTCGATGTCCCAGACGTCGCCGGCGTCGATCTTCTCCTGGAGGGCGGTCATCTCCTCCATCAGTTCGTCGGTGTATTCCTCGGCCATCTCCATGGCGATGGCGTTGAAGCGGTTGACCCACTGCTTCTCCTGGCACCAGGCCTCGACGTTCTCGCGGACGTTCAGGCTGTCATCCAGATGCGGTTCCTGTTCCAGATAGCCGCGCTTGATCCCGTCTGCGGCCCTGGCCTCACCCGAGAACTCGGGGTCGATGCCGGCCATGATCTTGAGCAGGGTCGACTTGCCCGAGCCGTTGACGCCCACGACGCCGATCTTGGCGTCGTTGTAGAAGCTCAGCCAGATGTTCTCGAAGATCTTCTTGCCACCGGGAAAGGCCTTGGTCAGGCCCTGCATCTGGAAGATGTACTGCTGCGCCATGGGGTGCGTGAGCCCTGTCGTTCGATCGAATGGGAGATAGCCGCGGGGTGTAGCGACCGCCGCGCGTGGTGGCAAATGACGTAGCCGATGCGCAGGGCGGAATGAGGGCGGCGGGCCTCAGGCGTAGTTGAAGCTGATCGAGATGCGGTCGGACTTCGCCGCGTTGGCGGGGACCTCGTGTCTGAGCCAGCTTTCCCACATCAGGACCGTCCCGGGGCGGGGGGTCAGGTAGACGAAGGGCTTCTCGGCCTCGGAGGCGTCGGCGGCGACGGCGGGGCGGGCCATCATCATCGGCAGGCGGGGGTCTTCCAGCTTGAGCGCGGAGGCACCGTCGGGGACCTCGACATAGACGGTGCCGGACAGGAAGGCGTGGGGGTGGATGTGGCCTGAGTGGCTGCCGCCGGGCTTGAGGACGTTGACCCACAGATTGTCCAGCCGGGGCTTGCGGGCGAGGTCGAAGTTCAGGGCCCTGGCATAGGCGAGGGCGTGACGATCGAGGTGGCGCTTGAGCTCGGCGAACTCGGGCATCCGGGTCGGCAGGTCGTTCAGCGATCCGTAGGAGGTATAGCCGCGATAGCCGTGGGCCCGGCACCAGGCGCGACCGGCGTGGTCCTCATGGGCCAGCATCCGCACGGCGTCGGCCAGGGCGGCGTTGAAGCCCTCGAACCCCGGCGTGGCGGCGAGGGTGGCCTCATAGACCTGGGTGACGAAGAGGGGGCGCAGGGACATGATGCGTCATACCTCTCCCTCCCCTTCATGGGGAGGGCAGATCGCGAAGCGATCGGGTGGGGCAGCGTGAAGCGCAATCGTTCCTTTCGGACCCCCCTGGCTTTGCTTCGCCGGCATTGGGTAGCAAACACACCTAGAGTTTCTCGCTTTTTCATAGGGTTATGTAAACTCTGATCAGTGACAGCAGATCGCCGGTGTCGTGGATGGGGCGGCGGTCTCACAGCAGGTAGGAGATATGCCCAAGCAGGAAAGCATCGTTCCGCCCGGTGTGGATCATGCACAAGCGCTTCATGCGCTGACACGAAAGTATGCCGAGGTCGCCGCCCAGGTCGGTCGCGCCAAAGCTGAGGTGCATAGACTGACCACCGATCTGGCCCACATCGAGGGGGCTATCCCCGTCGACATCTCCTCTCTTGGTATCGTTTTGCGCAACCCAAAGAATCGTCCCGCTTACGCCTCGCGCCCTCGGCGTTAGGGCGCTCAAGAAATTCGCGCAGGAGTTGGTACTTGGTTTCAGAACCGTGGCGAGAGCACCAGCAACGTCTGCAGCGTCTTGTGGGCAAGCGGCCGATGGTGCCGGTCGCGAGCGGCCCCTTCGCCCGGCATGGACTAGGGTCGGTACTTAATAGCGTTTAGCGGTGCCGGTGCAGTTCTGATTCAAGGC
>NZ_JBIIAY010000086.1:0-13412 GCF_044239655.1 Brevundimonas sp. | reverse complement strand
GTGGGCTGGACGCCGGGGTTGGGGCCGAACTTGGTGGTCTTGATGCCGGCCTCGCCGCTCTCGACCGTGACGCTGCACGAGACTACGGCGCAGCTGCCGCCGGCGAGGACCAGCAGCAACAGCGCGGCCGTGGCCACGAGCCTGAGTACGCGTGGCGTGGCGCTGCTTCCGCCGCCGAGGGACCTGGGTCCTGGAAATGTCATGGTCGCGCCCCCGCGGATGGTCTCAGTCCCGGATCATCCGGGAGATTCGATTGAACAGGAAAACCGCCAGCAGGCCCAGCCCGAGCGTGCCGAACAGGCCCGCGACCGAGGCGACGAAGACGGATCCCAGGAAATGCGCCTCAAGGATCATCGGCACCAGGACGCGGAACAGGACGAAGGCGGCGACCAGCAACAGGCCGATGGCCAGGAAGGCATAGAATCCCGCCAGGATCGCGCGCTGACCCGGATCCCGAGGCTCGGTCACATCCGGCCCAGTTCATCGGCGAGGGAGGCCGTCAGGTAACCGTCGGCGATGCGGCCGTTGGCGGCCTGCCAGCGCTTGAGGGCGGCGCGGGTGTTGGCGCCGACGACGCCGTCGATGCCGCCGGTGTCATAACCCATGGCGCTGAGGGCGCGCTGGGCCCCGATCCGCTGGTTGAGCGACAGGGGCGGATCGTTGGGCCAGGCGGCGACGAGGCCGGGCTTGCCGTCCACGCCGTCCGCCGTCAGGCCGATGGCGAGGGCATAGGAGACCGAGTTGTTGTAGCGCCGGATCACATAGTGGTTGGGCAGGGCCAGGAAGGCGGGGCCCGCCGCACCCTGGGGCAACAGGATGGCGGCGTCTTCCAGAGCTTCGGCCGAGTTGGGGGCACCGCCCCGGGCCAGGGTCACGCCGCGTGCGGCCCACCAGCGCCAGGGGTGGGTCGGGCCGTCGGCCTGGGCGTAGTCGAACGAGGCGGGCAGGGCGACTTCGTAGCCCCAGGTCTGGCCGCGCCGCCATCCGGCCTCGGCCAGCAGGTTGGCAGCGGAGGCCAGGGCGTCGGCGTCGGAGCCCCAAATGTCGACCTGGCCGTCGCCGGTCTGATCGACGCCGAGGCGCAGGAAATTGTCGGGCATGAACTGGGTCTGGCCCATGGCACCGGCCCAGCTGCCGAGCAGGCCCGAGCGGGCGCGGCGGCCGTCGACGACGATGTTGAGCGCGTCCCGGAGCTGGCCCTCCGCCCAGTCGCGGCGGCGACCGTCATAGGCCAGGGTGGCCAGGGACCGGATCACGTCCTTGTTGCCCTGGACCTGACCGAAGCTGGATTCATTACCCCAGATGGCGACGAGGATCTCGGCGGGGACGCCGTAACGCTGGGGCACGCTGGCCGGGACCGCGCCGATCCGGCGGCGGGCCTCGGCGATACGGGCGGAGGAGGCGGCGTTCTGGACATAGGCCCCGGCCGGGCGGCTGAACTCGGGCTGATTGCCGTCGAGACGGACGACCTCAGGGTCCGGGGTCAGTCCGGCCAGTTCACGCTCATAGGCCTCGCGGCGTGCCCCACCGTGTCGGGCGAGGAAGCCCTGTTTCCAGGCCTCGAAGCCGGAGGCGTCGGGTGCTGCGGGGCCGTCGGCCAGATAGGCGCGCTCCTGGACCGGCGCGATCGGTCCCGTCGCCGTGCCGACCGAGACCTCGGGCGGCGGCGGCAACATCGGGGCGCAGGCCCCGACCGACAGGATGATGAGGAGACGATAACGGAAACGCATGGGTACAGGTCTACCGGGTCCGGCTCGGCTCGCGCAATCACAAGCGCGCGACAGGATGATGGGCGGACAAAGACGGTGAATCCGCGGCTAACCCTTTATGAACGCCGCACCTTAAGATTTCCGGCCTAGATCGTAACCATCCCTGATGTGGCCTGGTGGCGGAGGGGCAACGCAACGGAGCCGCAACTCCGTAGACCCTCCGTTCAACTCGGAGGCCAGGCCTCCATTCTTGTTTGGGTCGCTGCGCGACGCGCTAACGCTCGCGACGCGGTCGCTCGCTGCTTGAGCGCGGCTTGTTTGGGTCGCTGCGCGACGCGCCATAGCCGTCCTCCCTGCTTGAGCGCGACGTGGGATGCCGGTGTCACGAGGGCGCGTCGGGGGCGTTCGGCCGGATCCAGACGCCGTCGTCGATCTCGACCAGACCACAGTCGCGGCGTTTGGCGGCGATGTTGACGCGCAGCACGCCGAGCCTCCGCTCGAGTTCACGCTTCAGCCGCTCGAACTCGGGTGTGCCCCGGTCGTCTACGGGGCTCGGCGGCCGAACGGTCGCTGGACGGGACATGGCGGCTCCTTTCAGTTGGGCTCATAAGTCTGGCGAGTGGCAAGGGGTGCTAGTGCCAGTGCTAGTGAGCAAGGGTTCAGCGTCGATCCACGCACAGTGGGTCGTCACGGAGCACGATGGCAGCCAAGGTCTCACCCCTTGCTTGCTCACCAGCACTAGCACTAGCACTGATTACACACGGGTCTTCGCCCTCACGCGATCTCTCGCTGAAGTCATGGGAAGGGCCGGCGGAGCGTCCGGGCCTCCGCCCGGAATAGGGATAGTGATTACCGTTTCGGCGAAAGACAGACGCTCCGCGTATGTGGTTTTCCGGGAGCTGTACGGCTCGGTCTCCCGAACCAGCGGGGCTCTTAACCCCTTGCCGCTACCGCGCCCCCGACGGGAAGGTCGTGTCCTTGCGACACGAGCCCCTGAACGATCCGACTCTCTGCGCCAGACCCTTTGACGGTCCGGGGCGACGAAGCTCCCGAAAGAACTGCGCCGGCATCCCCCGGTCCATCCCGCGCCACACACCCCCGCCGCAACAAGATCGCAAGGCCTTGCGCCCTTCCCCGCGACGGGACGAAGAGCAGTATAGCCGCGTGGGATACCTGGGCGCGTTCGAGGGGGCGAGAAATCCGCAATCCGTTGCGGGGCAAGGGATTGGACGCTCGAAGTTCGCAAACTTGAGGCGTTGGACAAGCCAAGTCCTTCCCCCGCAAGGGGGGAAGGACGCCGCTTCGCCCTCGCTGCCCCTCTGTCCTGCCGATTGGCCTTTGGCAGCGGAGCGGTGAAGCGATCCGCCGCTCAGGTGATCCGCTTGGCCGAGAGCGGGTCGCTGGCGGGGAAGCTTTCTTCGAGGCCTTCGTCGACGAGGGCTTCCTGGCGGCTTTCGGCCTGGGCTTCCGCGTCCTTGAGCTGGTCGGGCTTGCCGTGTTCGGGGGCGGTGCGGCGGGCGTGGGGGGTTGCGGGGTCGCAGTCCTGTTTGACGTCAGTGATGGTGTTGGGCGCGGTCATCGGGGCATGTCCTGTGTGGGGCTGGTCTCGGCGTCGGGGCCGTAGCCGAGGTCGGCGATGTCGTCGTCGGAGAGGCGTTTGGCCTCCCAGTGGGCGGCGGAGGCCTGGGCCCCGCGCTCGTTTTCCATCAGTCCGGCGTAGACGAGTTCGACCTCGTCCTCGCCGCGCTGGCCGTCGCTCTCGGTATCGATCTTGAGCAGGGGGTAGCCGTCGGCTCCCAGAAGGGCGTCGGCCTCGGCCTCGATCCCGGCGGCCCCGAGATCGTCGTCGAGGGCCTGATCGTCCTCGTCAAACTCTTCCTCGTCACCGTCGCCGTCGGCGCGGGTGACGTCGAGAACCTCGGGCAGGTCCTCGAAGGTGCGGAACTCGTTGGTCGGCGCGCCGGGCTGTGCGTCGTCGTAGTTGTCCTCGTCGAAGACCTCTGACTGGTCCTGTTCGTCTGCGGCATCGATGTCCGGCATGGTCGCCTCCCTGTGTCGTTGACAGGGAAACGGTCCGGGCGCTCAGCCGTTCCGAACGCCCGGCGGCGGACAGTCGGTGGAAGCCCCCGGTCTATTCAGGGATGTCGCTGAAGTTGCCGTAGCCGCTGCGGGCCAGGTTGCCGAAGCGGGTGGTGTCGGCGTCGAAGCTGAGTTTGACGATGCCGATCGGGCCGTGGCGCTGCTTGCCGATGACGACCTCGGCCTGGTGCTCCAGCAGGTCCATGTCCTGCTGCCATTTGAGGTGTTCCTCGGTGCCCTCACGCGGTTCGGTGCGGCCCAGGTAGTAGCTCTCACGGTACACGAACATCACGCAGTCGGCGTCCTGCTCGATCGAGCCGGATTCGCGCAGGTCGGACAGTTGCGGGCGCTTGTCCTCGCGGTTTTCCACCTGACGCGACAGCTGGGACAGGGCGATGATCGGGACGTTCAGCTCCTTGGCCAGGGCCTTGAGGCCGCCGGTGATCTCGGAGACTTCCTGCACCCGGTTCTTCTGCGCGTTGCCTTCGCCGACGGTGATGAGCTGGAGGTAGTCGACGATGATCAGGTCGAGGCCCTGTTCCATCCGCTTCAGGCGACGGGCGCGGGCCGCCAGCTTGGAGATGGCCAGGCCGCCGGTGGCGTCGATGTAGAGGGGGCTCTCGCCGATCTCGATGGCAGCGTCGCGGACCTTGCCGAAATCACTGGCGTCGATCTCGCCCTTGCGCAGCCGGTCGGAGGAGACGCCGGACGCATCGGCCAGGATCCGCATGGCCAGCTGTTCGGCGCTCATTTCCAGCGAGAAGAAGGCGACGACGCCGCCGGAGACGGTCTTGCGCCCGTCCGGCGTCGGCTCCCAGCGGTAGTTGCGGGCGACGTTGAAGGCGATGTTGGTGGCCAGCGCGGTCTTCCCCATCGAGGGGCGTCCGGCCAGAATCAGCAGATCGGACGGGTGCATGCCGCCGAGCTTGGAATCCAGATCGTCGAGGTGGGTGGCAAGACCGGCCAGTTTGCCGTCGCGCTGATAGGCCTCGCCCGCCATCTGGACGGCACCGGCCAGCGCCGTCGAGAAGCTGACGAAGCCGGAGGAGGGGGCACCGGATTCGGCCAGGGAATACAGGGTCAGTTCGGCCTGTTCGATCTGGTCGATGGCCGGCGTTTCGGGGTCGGGGGCGTCCTTGATGATCTCGCCGCCGATGCGGATCAGGTCGCGGCGCAGGGCCAGGTCATAGACGACGCGGGCATAGTCGGGGGCGTTCGCTCCCGGAGGCGCACGGTCCATCAGGTCGGCGAGGTAGCGAAGGCCGCCGAACTCGGCGAAGGCCGGATCCTGCTTGAACCGCTCCATCAGGATGGTGGGCTCGGCCAGCATGCCCTGGCGGATATGGTCCTCGATCGCGTCGTACAGCCGCTGGTGGAAGGGTTCGTAGAAATGGGCACCGCGCAGCCGGTCCGACAGCCGCTCGAAGATGGCGTTGTCGAACATCAGAGCGCCCAGCAGCGCCTGCTCGGCCTCGAGGTTGTGAGGCAGGGACGGGATGGCGACGGAATCGGCGGAGAAGGAGGTGAAGGCGTTCATCGGGACCACGCCTTAACGATGTCGGGCCCCTGCGACAGGGGCGGACGCAGACGTGGTCGTGGATGGATGGTCGCGGTCTGTGGACGGACCGGGAATCGTCAACGATTCGGCAAAAATCGTCAGGTGGCGGGGTTCTTCAGGCAGGGGGGCAGGGGTAGCGTTCGGCCATCCATTCGCGCATCGCCTGGGTCACGGTGATCTGGCTGCGGCGGGCGGCAGGCACCGCGTTGAAGCGGGTCAGGATGGCGTCGGGCGAGAAGGACACCTTTTCCGGCATGCAGGTGGCCGGGCGACGGCCGGCGGTGCGGGCGGCGGTCTGTTCGGCCCGGGTGGTGCGCACCGCGCCCTCGAACTCGTGCATCAGCCGGCGGGTGTCGGAGCGCAGCAGGGCGGTGGGGTTGCGGGGGATGCCGGCCGCGGTGGTCAGGAACTCCTGCACCGTCATGGCGCTGGCGCTCGTGGCGATCAGGGTGGCGGCGATGGCCAGGCCGGCCAGTGCGATGCGGTTCATGTCGGACCCCTCCGGTTGATGGGCCAGCTTGGCGGGACATCCGCGGCGGAACTAGGGCAGGTGCGTCACAAGCGGTGCAGTTGTTGGCCCCGGCGATCCCGTCGTAGGGATCGTTTCGACGGGATACCGAGGATGAACCCATGGAACTCACACACCGCCTGGCCCAGGTCGAGGATCTGAGCGCGCTGCACGCGCTGATGGGGCGGGCGATCGACCGTTTGCAGGACGCGTTCCTGACACCGGAACAGGTGAGGGCCAGCCGTCAGGTCATGGGGCTGGATAGCCAGCTGGTGAAGGACCAGACCTATTTCCTGATCGAGTCCGGGGATCGCATCGTCGGATGCGGGGGCTGGAGCTGGCGCGCCACCCTGTTCGGGGGTGACGACAGCATCGTGGCGCGCGAGCCGGCACCGCTCGACCCCGCCACAGACGCCGCCAAGATCAGGGCCATGTACGTCGACCCGGACTTCGCCCGGCGTGGCATCGGATCGATGATTCTGACGCTGTGCGAGGGGGCTGTGCTGGAGGCCGGATTCGGCCGGGCCGAGATGATGGCCACCCTGGCGGGTGTGCCGCTGTACCGCGCATGCGGTTATGTCGAAATCGAGCGGATCGAGGCAAAATCGTCGGATGGGGTCGCAATCCCATTGATTCGAATGGAAAAAAATTTCGGCATTCGGTCCGTTTGAGGTTAAAGTGACGCTTTCGCAACAGGGCTGTGAAATCGCGAAAACCGGGCTTTCATTCTGCGCGGCTTCGTAAAGGATAACGGAGGTCTCTGGGGAGGGAGCGCACCAGGAAATTCAATCGATTCAACACGATAGGATTTCTGAATGCGCATGAACGACAAGACGACGCCACTCAAACTGCTTTTGAGCAGCGGGGCCGCCTTCGGTGCCCTGTTGATGAGCCAGCCGGTCTGGGCTCAGTCCGAACCGGGGGTCGATGAGACCGAGGTCGAGCAGATCATCGTGCTGGGCACGCGCCGGACCGACCGGTCGGTGACCGACTCGGCGTCGCCGATCGATGTCTTCAGCGCGGAGGAACTGACGGCCCAGCCGGCCGCCGACATGCTGGACGTGGTCAAGAACCTGGTTCCGTCCTTCTATGTGCCGCAGAACACCATCTCCGACGCCTCGACCTTCGTGCGCGCGCCGTCGTTGCGCGGTCTCGGGGCCGACCAGATCCTGGTGATGATCAACGGCAAGCGCTACAACCGCGCCGCCCTGGTTCAGGTCGTGACGGGCGGTGACACGGCCCTGTCGCTGGGGGCCCAGGCCTCCGACATCTCGATGATCCCGACCATCGCGATCAAGAACCTGCAGATCCTGCGCGACGGCGCGACCGCCCAGTACGGTTCGGACGCCATCGGCGGCGTCATCAACTACGGCATCCGCGACGACGACAGCGGCTTCGAGGTCGCGACCCGCTATGGCCAGACCTACAGCGGCGACGGCGCGAGCTATCAGGTCGCGGCCAACGCGGGCTTCAGCCTGTGGGGCCATGGCTTCGTCAATCTGTCGGGCGAGTATTTCAAGGACGAGCAGACCAGCCGCGGCGCGACCCGGCCGATCGCCGCGGTCTTCGCCACCCTGAACCCCGGCCTGGCGACGCAACTGCCCAACTATCCCGGGCCGGTGCAGATCTGGGGCTCGTCGCCGACCGACGGCTACAAGCTGTTCCTGAACTCCGGCTATGACCTGAGCGCGAACACCAGCGCCTATATGACGGTGAACGTCGGACATCGCGAGGCTGACCAGAGCTTCAACTATCGCTCGCCGATCTCGGCGCCGACGCCGCTGACCATCAACAACGGCACGGGCACGCCGGCGACGAGTTCGCCGGGCCGCAACGGGGCCTTCAACCCCATCTATCTGACGCCCTGTCCGACCGGCAACCTGACCTGCCCCGCCGGCGGGTTCGTGCGCAATACCAATACCTTCAGCTTCGCGTCGGTCTATCCGGCGGGCTTCACGCCGCGTTTCCAGGGCGAAGCGGATCAGGCCTATGGCACGTTCGGTATCAAGGGCGAGGCCGACAGCGGCCTGACCTACGACTTCTCGACGACCCTGGCGCAGAATTCGCTCGACCTGGCGATGACCCAGTCGCTCAACGCCTCCTATGGTCCGACCAGCCAGACCGCGTTCAAGTTCGGCGAGCTGATCCAGCGCGAGCACAATGTGAACCTGGACCTGACCTATCCGCTCGAGGTCGGGTTCGCGAGCCCGATCACCATTTCCGGCGGCGCCGAGTACCGACGCGAGGAGTATGAGCAGACCGCCGGCGATCTTCAGTCATACGGCGTCGGTCCCTATGCCAACCAGGCCCTGTACGACCTGATTTCTCCCGGCGTCTACGCCCGCTCGACGGTGCAGCCCACCGCCGCCCAATCGCCCGGCGCCAGCGGTTACGGCGGCACCAGCCCGGCCTCGGCCGGAAAGGCGTCGCAGACCAGCTATGGCGTCTATGTCGGGGCCGAGACCGACGTCACCGAGGCCTTCACGGTCGGGATCGCCGGTCGCTACGAGGACTACGACACCTTCGGCGACACCTTCGTCGGCAAGATCAACGGTCTGTATCGCTTCAACGACATGTTCTCGGTCCGCGGCACCGTGGGCACCGGCTTCCACGCCCCGTCCCCGGGCCAGAGCAACACCGAGATCCTGACGACCGCCTTCTCGGCCGGCAACCAGGTCCAGACCGGCACCTATCCGGTGACCAGCGCGATCGCCCAATACTATGGCGCGGTGGCCCTGACCCCCGAAGAGTCGACCAACTACGGGCTCGGCTTCATCTTCGAGCCGACCAGCGCCTTCACCCTGACCGTCGACGGCTATGTCATCGACGTCGAGGACCGCATCAGCGTCACCAGCACGTTCAATGTGATCGCGGCCGATATCGTCGCCCAGCCCGCGCTCGCGGCCGTCGGCGTCGGAGGCGCGGTGGCCTATTTCACCAACGGTTTCGACACCCGCACCAAGGGCATCGATGCGGTGGCCAGCTATCGCACCTTCCTGCTGGACAACCCGCTGGGCCTGACCCTGGCCTATAGCTGGAACGAGAGCGAGGTCACCGATTTCGATCCGATCGCCATCGGCCTGGACCGGATCTTCGACATCCAGAACATCACGCCCAAACAGCGGGTCATCGCCTCGGCGAGCTGGCAGGTGTCCGGGTTCACGATCAATACCCGCGCCAACTACTACAGCAGCTGGGCGTCCGAGCAGGACTATCCGGGCCAGGAGTTCGGCGACAAGGTCACGGCCGATCTGGACGTCAGCTATACGATCGCCGACGCCTATACGATCACGGTCGGCGCCAACAATCTGTTCGACGAGTACCCGGACAAGATCGCGCCCACCACGGCCAACCCGATCTTCGCCCTGACCGGCAGCACCGCCGACGGTCAGATATATCCGCGATCGGGTGGACCGTTCGGCATGAACGGCGGCTTCTGGTTCGCCAAGCTCAGCGTCAAATACTAGGCGCGGTGACCGGCATCGGCGGGGTCGCGTCGCGATCCCGTCGAAGAGCCGATCAGGCGGTAGCGCTGACGAGAATGAAAAAACGGCGCGGGGATCGCTCCCCGCGCCGTTTCTGTTGGCTTCGATCCTGATCGATCAGAAGCTGTAGCTGAGGCGTCCGTAGAAGAACCGGCCGTTGAAGCCGAAGGGTGAGAAGCTCGGATAGCCGACCGAGCCCGTCGCGCCGTTGATGCTGGTGGGCGTGTTGTTGGGATAGGCGTCGGTAGCGTTGTTCACGCCCACGGCCAGGGAGACGCCCATCGGGAAGGCGTAGCGGCCTTCCAGGTCCAGCAGGCTGGCGCGGCCGGTCTCATAGTCCAGCGTCACGTTGTTGTTGGCGACCAGGATGGAGTCGTAGCTGGTGACGCGTGCCGTGGCACCCCAACCGCCCAGGCTCCAGTCCACACTGGCCACGATCTTCTGCTCGGGGGTGCCTTCCTCGAACGACAGGATGTTGGAGCGGTCGAACAGGTAGTTGGGCGAGACCGGGATGGCCAGGTTCGAGGGCAGCGGCGGGACGCGCGTCACTTCGGTGTTGTTGAAGTTGCCGGCCAGGGTGAAGTCGAAGCGGCCGAAGTCCTGGACGGTCCGGTAGCGGGACACGATGTCGATGCCCGTCGTGGTGTTGTTCACCCCGTTCAGGAAGAAGCGGGCACCGGTGACGCCGAAGGGGGCCAGCAGGGCCAGGGTCGCGCTGGTGGTCGCCGCCAGCTGGCTGGGACGGGCGACGCCCAGGGTCTCGGAATAGATGATCCGGTCCTTCACATCGATGCGGTAGGCGTCGACGGTCAGCTCGAAGCCCTCATGCCGAAAGACCGCGCCGCCGGAGTAGTTGGTCGACGTCTCGGGCTCGAGCGGCTTGGAACCCAGGGCGATGGCGATGGGGTCGTTGACCCGATAGCTGCCGTTCTGGGACAGGGTCGTCACCGGCACGCCGCCGACGACGGTGGTGATCAGGTTGGTGGCGACGTAACTGAAGAACTGCTGTTGCAGGGCCGGGGACTTGAAGCCGGTCGAGATGGCACCGCGCAGGGCGAACGACGGCGTGAAGTCGTAGCGGGCCGACATCTTGCCGGTGAACTGGTCGCCGAAGTCGGAATAGTCCTCGTAGCGGCCGGCCAGGCCGAAGCTGAACTGTTCCGAGAACTTGCCTTCCAGGTCGATGTAGGCACCGACGTTGTAGCGATCGACGTCGACCTCGTTGGCCGGGGCGAAGCCGGGGAAGCCCTGCGAGCCCGAACCGCCGGCGGCGACGGGGCCCTTGTTGTAGGAGGTGGGCTCGCCTGCGTTGACCGAGAAATCCTCGCGTCGGTACGAGACGCCGACCGCCACGTTGAGCGGCTCGTACAGGTTGACCTCGACCTGTTTGACCGCGTCGATGTCGATGGTCAGCTGGCCGTAGCCGAGGCCACCGGCCTTGAACTCACGCTGGGAGGCCGCGCCGTAGGAGGCGTTGAGGCTGTTCAGGACCTCGTAGTCGATCTCGTTGCGGCCATAGCCGGCCGAGATGTCCCAGTCGAAGCCGAGCGCCGGACCCTTGAGGCCGCCGTAGATATTGTAGTCGGCGATGCTGGCAGCGATGATCGGCAGGAAGCCGTTCGGATAGATGGCCTGGACGTTGTTGGCGTTGTTGAACGCGCGGGCGGTGGCGGCGGATTCCGAATAGCGATCCTGATAACCGCCGAAGGCATAGGCTTCCCAGCCGGCCGACAGCGGCTTGCCGGCGTTGAAATAGCCGGTGTAGGCCTCGGTATAGGGGTCGCCGAAGCGGCCCAGGACGGTGGTCGCGTTGCCGCCGTTGACGGCGGCCGGGGCGGCATAGTCGGAGCGGTTGGTGGGCTCGCGACGCTGGGCCTCGCCCGACAGGGTCAGGAAGCCGTCGCCGAAGAGGGGCAGACCGATCCAGCCGGCCAGGGAGGTCTGCTCGCCGTCCGACTCCGAATGCTTGCCACGGCCCGTGGTGTATTCGGTGTCGAACATCCCGTAGTTCAGGGTCAGGCCGCCGCCGCTGTCAGCCTGGCGCAGGCGCAGGTTGATGACGCCGGCGATGGCATCGGCACCGTACTGGGCCGAGGCACCGTCACGCAGGACCTCGACGGTGCCGAGCGTCACCGAGGGGATGGTGTTCAGGTCGAAGGCGGTGGAGCCACGGCCGAGCGCGCCGTTGACGTTGACCAGGGCGCCGATGTGGCCGCGCTGGCCGTTGATCAGGACGAGCGTCTGGTCGGGCGCGAGGCCTCGCAGGGTCGCGGGGCGGACGTGGTCGGAACCGTCCGAGATGGCCGGGCGGGGGAAGCTGAGCGACGGTGCGGTGTTGGCCAGGGCGGCGGCCAGTTCGGTACCCGTGCCGTTGCGGGTCAGGGTCTCGGCCTGGATCACGTCGACGGGCGCGATGGTGTCGAGGCGCGAACGGCCCACGGTGCGGGTGCCGGTGACGACGATCTCTTCCAGGGCGTCGGCCTGATCCGGCTCGGGCGCGGACTGGGCGGAGGCGACCATGGGGATGGCCAGAAGGGCGCCGGCCGAGGCGAACGCCAGAAGAAGGGTGCGGGTGGAACGGATGTGCATGGGCGCCTGACAGACCAGATGTTGAGCCGGCGCCGAATGGCGACGGGGCCGATTGCGGGCTTCCTGAATTGTCGGCGTCGATCGCCGGTTTCGTCCCCGTGGCCGATCTTCGGGGGCCAGAGGCAAAACATTGCCTGGACCGGCCCCCATGCCGCCCTTGCCTGCAAGCTGGGTCCGCGAAGGGGGTCGGTCAAGGACGGCTTTCGCGCTTGGCGACCGTTCGTTGTAAATTTGACATAGAGTCGACGCGCCGCGGACACGAAAAAGGGCGCGTCCGTGAGGACGCGCCCTTGATCGTATGGACCTGGGTCCGGTCTGTTAGGCTTCGGAGCCGAGACCGTCCTGTTGGCCAGCGCCGCCTTCGCGCATGTCGTTGGCCTGTTCGGCAGCCAGTTCGCGATCTTCGTCGTAAGCCGACTTGATCACGTCCTCGCCCTTGGCCTGACGTTCGGCTTCGTCGGCCGAGCGGGCGATGTTGATCTTGACCGTGGCGGTGACCTCGGCGTGGAGACGGATCACCACTTCGTGGACGCCCAGGGTCTTGATCGCGGTGTTCAGGACCACCTGCGAGCGTTCGACCTTGCCGCCTTCGGCCTGGATGGCCTCGGCGACGTCGCGACCGGCGACCGATCCGTAGAGCTGGCCGGTTTCGCCGGCCTGGCGGATCATGATGTAGGACTGACCGTCGATCTTGTCGGCGACCTTTTGCGACTCGCCCTTGTTGCGCTCGTTGCGGGCCTCGATGGCGGCGCGGTCGAGTTCAAACTTCTCCAGGTTCTTGGAGGTGGCGCGAAGGGCCTTTTCCCGCGGCAGCAGGAAGTTGCGAGCGAAGCCATCCTTGACGGTGACGACGTCGCCGATGGCGCCGAGGTTCTCGACGCGTTCGAGCAGAACGACCTTCATCTTATTTCACCACGTAGGGCAGGAGGGCCAGATAGCGGGCGCGCTTGATGGCCTTGGCCAGTTCGCGCTGCTTGATCTGGGACACGGCGGTGATGCGCGAGGGCACGATCTTGCCGCGTTCGGAAATGTAACGCTGGAGCAGCTTGACGTCCTTGTAGTCGATCTTCGGCGCGCCTTCACCCGTGAACGGGCAGGTCTTGCGGCGACGATTGAACGGACGACGGCCGGAACCGCCGGAGCCGGCGGGCGTGCCCGGGACGTTACGGGGAGCAGTGGTATCGGTCATGGTTCTGATCCTTACGCTTCGACCACGGCGTCTTCACGCACGGGACGCTCGCGGTCGCGTTCACGCTCGCGCTCACGACGGGCCAGCAGGGGCGACAGTTCCAGGTCGAGTTCCTCGACCTTGACGGTCAGCCAGCGCAGCACGTCTTCGTTGATGCCCAGCTGACGCTCGACCTCGGCCATGGCGGCCGGGGGGGTGTCGATGGCGAGCAGGGAATAGTGCGCCTTGCGGTTCTTCTTGACCCGGTAGGTCAGGTTGCGCAGGCCCCAGTATTCGATCTTGGCCACCGAGCCGC
>NZ_JBIIAY010000223.1:0-3491 GCF_044239655.1 Brevundimonas sp. | reverse complement strand
GTGTTTGTTCTTCCTCTAGTCTTGCATATTCTTCTTCAAACCTACTCCACACTGCACCTAGTTCTGGGTCTACATGGTAGATTAAAAACTCTCTAAGTTCTACTGCTTGTCTCTCAAGCTCTATTTGATTTAATATATTATCTAAAGCTTGTGCTTTTAAACTCTTTGCAGGTTTCTTTTTTTCTTCTTCTATTACTTGTTTAACTTGTTCTTGTGCATTAAAAAAGTTGCCTATGCAACTTGATATTTCTCTTGCTATTTTAGTAACATCATTACCCGCTGCTTTAGCATCTTTATAAAATGCAACGCCTTGTTTAATAGCAGCGAGGGCAGTGAACGCAATTGTAAAAGGGTCAATTTTATACTCCTATAATGTTTCTAACAAACTCTGCTGCTACGCCCGGGCCAAACAACACTGCTGCTATTACAGCATATAAAAGATATTCAATCTTTGTCATGCGTTTATCACCAGCTTCAAACGATTGTTTAATGGCAGCATATCGCTGAGCACAAACTTCTTCGTGTGTCATAAGTTTGGCTTCTGTTTCAGATATTAGTTTGTCATTCATGGTGTAGGTTCAGTAGGTGTTATTTCTGGAACTACTGTTGCTATTTGAGCCTCTGCCAATGCTTGTGCATCTGCAAGTGCTTCTGCTTCAGCCGCTGCTTGTGCCGCTACTGCCGCATCATGGATGGCTTGTTCTTCAGGTGTGTATTCAACTTGTGTGGTTACGCCTGTTTCTACGTTCACTACGATTCTGTGTGTCATGTTATGCCTTTGGGTATTTAACTTTAACTGCCAAGCAATCAGCGATGTACTTGTCAATTTGGGTTTGGTTGCCTTTGACTACACCGTCAAGGTAGTCAGTTATTGGAGGATACTCAGCCGCACGTTTAGCTTTGTATGCGTTGGGGTCAACCCAAGCATTGACAGCAGTTAAGTCGATTTCAACTTTGTTGCCTTGGGCATCTCTTGCGCCATCACCATCATCAACTGTGACAACACTTGGATAGAGTGCATATATTGCATTGTGATTCATGCTGCTATCTCCATTACTGTAATTGAACTACTTAATCTTGGGTCATAAACAAAATCAGCATCAGTTTGTGAACGATTAATATAACCAGCCGCACCATCCATTACTGCTTGTATTTTATAAGTTACGCTACTTGTAGTTGCTGGAGAATCAAGAAATGACACAGCCGCAGTTGCCGTAGAACCAGACGTAGCTGTTTGTGGAAATTCTGCTATGCACCTTCTTCGAACACCTGCTGCATCGCCTTGACCAATAGCAGTTGCATCACGATATAAATTAAGAATACCATCGTGCGCTGTTGACCCTTGTACGCAAAATGTAACCAAAACTTTACTTGTAGATGAGGTAGGAGTTATACTAACGCTAAGTCCAGATATATCCCCTGTTGCCCCAATAGCAAAAGAAGAAGTATCTGTTTTAACACTTTGCAACACCTGCAATACCTTGCCAGCAGACGCTTGCAACGCAGATGATGCCCCTGCAACTACTGGGTAAGTGATACCTGCTGAACCGTTAATTGTTACTGCCATGATTTAGCCTTCATAAAGAATGTTTATACTGCCAGAGTCGAATGTATTCGTGCCATTTACAGAGGTTATGCGTACTCTGTCAAGTGTGCCTGAGAGTGTTTTTCTACCGCCACCAAACATTGTGTAACCAACAGTTAATTCTGCCATGTGTGTCGCAACCCACAAATTTGTTGACGCATCTAATAAAGTGATAACAGCAGTACCTGTAACAAACAGTGATGGCTGTCCACCACCGTTGTCCATAACATAACCCGTAGTCTCTGAGTTTGATGCACCAGCACCGCCATTGCTATAAGCACCAGTGCTAAGATAACCTGTGTTTTCAATACCGCCAGAGTCCCCAATTTGTATTAGCAGTCGAGAGTTAGAGCCAGCGGCACTTAAATTTTGAAACATCACTGTGATTCGCTTCACCCATGATGGGATAGAAGTAAAGTCAATGCTTGTACCTGATGTAGAGGCAACCGATGTACCCTGAGTAATCCTCTGCAACTGCGCCCTAGATGCATTGCTGTCAGTGCCAAAGAATTGACCGTTGTATTCAATCTGCCCAGAGGCCGCCGTGACCAGCGTGTTAGAAGCTAAAGCAAGTATTGACATGATTATCCTTCGTACAGAATGTTGACAGAGCCAGCATCGAATGTGTCAGTGCTTGATGTTGTAATACGAACAGCGGTCAGCACTGCGCCCAATGAAACATCACCGCCACCAAATACAAGTGTAGTTGTATTTCTTTTTGTAGTGTGTGATGAAACCCAATTATTTCCAGATATGTTTGTAATTATCATATGACCAGAAATAATAGCTGCTGCGGCTGAGGTAAACACTACAAATCCAGCCGTTGATGAAGTAGCTGTATTCCCCGCACTTTCACAGGCAATAGAATTTGCAATATAGCCACTTGTTGTATAGGTTGTACTTCCTGTACCAAGCTGAACCAAAATATTTGCTGTTGCGGAATGAGATGTACCTTGAAACATTACAGTGATTCGTTTAACCCAAGGTGGCAAATTTGTAAAGTCAATTGCAGTGCCAGATGTAGAAGCCACCGCTGTACTCAATGTATTGACAGCACTTGTCGCAGTGGCGGCTTGAAGTGTCAGCGTGTTTGTACCAGCAACAAGGGGTGCTGCAACTGTGATAGCCCCGCTGGTATCTCCTGAGATAACGACTGATGACATATTTTTCCTTTATAAAACAATCCAACGGCTACCGCTAGATACTGTAACTGATTGACCTGATGCAATTGTCATTGGCCCTGCTGACATTCCTGAAGTGCCTGATGCAATTGTGTAGCTTGCAGCCACTGTTTGACTGTTTGTATAAATACCATTTCCTGCATTTATAACTGTAGATTGAAATTCACCAGTACTAGGCTTGTATAAAAGTTTAGTGTTTCCTGTGTAAATTGTTGTTGGTACTCCACTTGTAGCAGAAGCAAACAAGGGGTATAAATTGGTTGCTGTGGTTGTATCATTAGCTAACGATGCACCAGAAACAATTGCAGCCCATGAAGCTGTTGTACCATCTGTAGTTAAATATTCACCAGCATTCCCTGTTTGTGAAGGGAGTGCATCCACCACTGCCCATGAGGTAGCTGAACCATTGGTAGTTAGAAATTTACCACTATTACCTGTTTGGGGAGCAACAACACTAGCTGAAGCTGCTGCCGCTACAGCACTATTTTCAGCAGCAGAGGCTGAGGCAGCCGCAGCATCAGCACTAGCTGCTGCATTACCTTCTTGTTCCAACAACCATCCCTTTGTAACTGCATCCCCGTTATTTGTAGGGTCAGCCATGTTGATGACTTTACGACTATTCATGTCTAAGTCAACATCCATCCCGTTAGGGGCTGTGCCATCCAAAGACAACGTGTTCTCTAATGCCGCTTCAATTGCATCAAAGTTGGCATTTAGAGCATCTA
>NZ_JBIIAY010000241.1:0-3508 GCF_044239655.1 Brevundimonas sp. | reverse complement strand
ACGGCAAGGGGGGGCTACCTGATCCAGCGGAAGCGAGTGTAAGTCTTGGTAAAATTGATCGACGCATTACCCGTCGCCGCTACACCTTGGATTTTGAACTTACCGTGAATAGCCAAACCCGCGAAATACTGCGAAAAATGCAACGCGGGTTGACTGATTTCCGGTTCTGGTACTTCACGGCGGGAGATTGGTTGTTTGGCGGGGCAAATGGGATTAAGCCTTTGGTTGTTTCCGCTGTTTTGCCTTTGCTGCCTGGGGGGAACGACTTTGAATTAGGGCGAATCCGTATTGAATTTGCGTCGGACATAGATCCACTTGGCGCTTATGTGCCTGATTTTGCAGAAGTTGACCTATACAGCGGTTATTTGATTGACAACGATGATGATTTCTTAATTGATGATGATAACGACTTTTTGGAAACATGAAAAATATTACACTTTTTATCCTTTTCGCGGTGGTTTTGGCGGTTGATCTGGGTGCGCAAGGCATCAACTTTAACACCCTACCCGCTATTTCCAGCATTACCGCTACTTCCCCCTTCCCTACCGTTACAACGAGTGGCAGATGGCGAAAGGCTACCGCCGCGCAAATGCAGGCTTTCATTATGCCTCGACCTGTTACGCGTGTTGCGCCAACTAACCGCTATGTTTTGGGCTACGTTTCGGGGTCGGATTCGCTTCAATACATCCCCGGTGGCCTTATGTCGCAATTGCCAATCGGTAGCGTAACAGTTGCCGCAGCTACAAACTCGCTTACTCTTTCGGGTCTTGGCGGGCTTAACTTCAATACAACTTCGTGGGGTTCTGGTTGGGTGAATAGACTTGCCCTTACTCGCTCAGGGTCTAGCACACTGTCTTTGCTCAAGGGTGGCCAAACTATCTCAATCAGTGCCGACACTTCGACAGGTGCTTCAATGCGCTGGAATAATATTGGATTTCGGGCAAAGTCGGATTCGATGTTCATCACCCCGGAAAGCATGGATAGTATAACCGTTGGTGAGGCGTTGGTAGTTGCTGCGAAGTTTTCCGACAAGGCGTACATCAAGAGTAAATCCGTTTCAGGCAGTGGAATAAGCAACGGAGATAAAGGCGACATCACAGTAAGCGCGGGCGGTGCAACCTGGACGATAGACAATAACACAATTGGCTCACCTCAAATGGCCTCTACTGCGGTAACGGCTGGAACTTATGCACTTGCAACAATCCAAGTTGATCAAGACGGGCGGCTTCAAAGCGCGGTAAATGGGGTATTAGCAGCAAGCGCAATACTAGACTTCCCGTCCACAACAGCGGGAGGAACGCAAGACCTGACCATTACCGTAACAGGCGCAATAGACGGCGATCCGGTGGCCATCGGCGTCCCAAACGCATGCGCAACTACTGGCACTTTCTTTGCCTGGGTAAGCGCAAGCAATACCGTAACAATCCGCTTTTTCAACCCATCAGGCGGTAGTGTAAACCCAACATCAGGAACCTTCAAAGTAAAAGTTATCCCGTAATGACCACAACGACCGTCAACAAAATGATGATTTCGACTACCTATGATTCTACTTTTACTTTTACGTATGAGGTGGCAGGGGTGGCCATTGACTTGACGGCGGGTTATACTTCGGAACTGCGATTAAAGCAGAAAACCACAGGGACAACCATCTACACTTTTTCGTTTTTGACTGGCGACATTATTTTGGGGTCTGGAATTGGCAACATTGAAGTACTTATTCCAACATCTATTTCATCAACTTTTACGGATAATTCCGGTACGTGGCAATTGGTTGTAGATAATGGTTCTGAAATTGAAGTTGAAACAGGTTGCTGGATGACCACAACAACCGTTCCGGGTTACGAATCGACAACTATTGTAAGCTATTCAAGCCGGGAAGAGGCAGCAAACGACGGGGTTGGATTTGGTGAAAGTTTTGCGCTTAATCTTGAAAACGAATACGGCATGTCCGAGGGCGTGACTATGACACAAACAATATGCGAGTAATTATCCTTTCAATAGCTTTCCTTTTTCTTGCCTTTTCGGCTCAATCACAAGTACTTAAATCCGCAGGGGTTTGGTACTTTCTTGATGTGGATAGCATGACGGCACGGCCTGCTGCACTTCCAAATGGTACAGAACTAGCCTACGTTGTTGGTACAAAAAAGATATACCGATGGAATAGGGCAACAAGTGCGTGGCAGGAGTATTCAAGCGGTGGGCTTACCATGCCTTTCGACTCTATCTATTTCACCCCTTCCGCAATTGAACCAGATACCGCAGAACTAAAATTCAGCACCGATAGCGAAACATTGGTATTTGGCGCGGGTGGTACAACCATCGAGATAGGACAAAAGGAAACGTGGTATGTCAAGAACCAAACAGGATCTACAATAGCAAAAGGCACGGCTGTAATGGCAGTCGGGACGTTAGACAGTTCAGGAAGAATCCTTGTTTCTCCGATGGTTTCTAACGGTACGGTAAGTGCAAAATACTTGCTAGGTGTAACTGCTACCAGTATCGCCAACGGTGCTGACGGGTATGTGATTAGCTTTGGCAAACTCCGAAAAACCAATACAAATACATGGAACGAGGGAGACGTAATATACTGCTCCGCAACAACTCCAGGCGCATTGACAAACGTCGAACCATCTCCTCCGAACTTGCGCTTACCGATTGCTTTCGTGGTGAATAAAAGTGCGACAGTTGGCGTTCTTGCAATTCGTGTCCAGACAGGAAACGAGCTGCATGAATTGCATGATGTAGACACCACGGGCATCAACCAAGGTGAGGGCTTAATCTACAATTCAACTTCACACAAGTGGGTGGCAAGTGCGGGGCAGTTGTTATCGGGATCAGGCATAACCAACAGAATCCCGATTTTTACGGGTAGCAACACGTTAGGCAGCTCAAACGCGCTATATAACAGCACAACGAAACGCTGGACGTGGGATAGTCCAAGTGTGTTGGAGTTGCCAATGGGAACAGATGCGCAACGTCCAAGCCCTGCCACAACTTCGGATTTCTGGTATAGCATGACAAGCAATGGCCCCGAATGGTACAACGGCACTCGATGGGCTAAGGGGTTGGAAAGTACGACAAACAGGTTTGCAACGGGGCAAATTATCCATACAGACGCAAACCAACAAGCAACGGGGAGTTCAACATTTACACAGGTTTCCAATAAGCTAACACTGGGGGTGCCAAGTGGAAAAAATCCAGTGGTGGACATTGTAACGGGAAATGGTGATGGGACAGTCAATGAATCGGGCGGACTTAGGTTAAGATTCCGAGCAAACGATGGCAATACCTTTTTCATGCAAATGGGGACATCACATACGGCAAGAGGGGGATCTAACCAAGGTTACGGGTATATTCAGTCCGGCTACTGGGGAGGTGCGTACACAAACCCTCTCTTCAATAACCCAAAAGGCGGATTTGTGGGCTTTGGAAGTGTATCAAGTGCCGAGTGGGAAGTTTCGGTAAAAAACGCAATAGGCATCAACGCGCCTAATTTCCCTCCTGCACT
>NZ_JBIIAY010000192.1:0-3512 GCF_044239655.1 Brevundimonas sp. | reverse complement strand
CCAGCACCAGCCGATGATCCCGAGGCCGCCGACCTCGCCTGGGACACGTCTCGACCACGAACGGCTCGAAGAAAGCCCACTCCGCATCCGACATCAA
Organism: Brevundimonas sp.; assembly: GCF_044239655.1. Lineage (GTDB taxonomy): Bacteria > Pseudomonadota > Alphaproteobacteria > Caulobacterales > Caulobacteraceae > Brevundimonas. Next base: position 3,415 of record NZ_JBIIAY010000192.1, on the reverse strand, counting down.
ACCGCGAACCAATACCGCTCTCCGCAAAGAACAGCCTTGAATCAGTCAGGCGGCAATTTGGGAATCCCCTTTGTCCACACGACCTAGATGCACAATAGCGGTAGTCACGTCTAAGGACTGATCGGCGCGTCCAATGTTGTCGGGACAAAATCCACATCGAATAGACACGGCTCTCCGTATCGCGTTGTGTACTGCTCACAGTCGGCCGCGATCGAATGAGGAGACGGTCTTGCTCCTGTCTCGACCCAACGGGACAGGCTCCCCAGCAGCGCAGCATATTCAGAGTTGCTGAGTTTCGAATGGTCAGCTTCGTCTGTGAACGTCTGAACAAGCAGATCCGATCGCCCGGCTGTTTCTACCGTCCGGCGGTAAACATGATCGACGCTGACAAACACCGTGGGATCGAATTTCGCGTGAATGGTCACTGTGGGCAAAACGATCATCCCGCTCAGGTCGGCATCGTATGAGAGGCGCGCCACGGCCATTGGATCAGCCGAAAAGCGTTCGACCCCGGCATTCAGCGCCACATCGTCATCCGATCCGACATAGGCGACGCCGGCATTGGAGAAGGGATTGAGACCGCCTAGCCGACGGTGGACGATGTCCTGGAAAAGATTAGTTGCCCACGCCAGGTGGGCTACCAGTTGTTGTTCGCCGATCCCGGTCACAGCAACTATGTTGCGGAGGTTGGATGTCTGAAGTGACGTTCGCTCTGAGGGCCGAAGTCCAACGCCGGTGCATTCCTCGACGCGCGCGGATAGTTCAGCCCGCGTCATGCTTTGGTCGGCGGGCAAACCCTGCCAAATCGGATACTGCTGCTCATCCGGCCTGGGGTGGTTCCGGCAATAAAACTGGTACACGGCGCGAAGGTTCGCACGAAACCCGTAGGCTCGCGTACCGCCTGAGGTCACCCCGGCTGATAGCATGACGCCGTCGTAGTTGTTCGAACCGTCGGCGGCGATCGCGTAGAGTTCCGCCGCCTTGGCCGCAACATTGCCGCCCCATGACTGGCCGTGCAGAAAGGTCCGCCTGGGCTTGCCAAACCGGTCCCAGAAGATGGTCCTCAGAATTTCTGTGTCCTCGGCCGCCATCCGTACGCCGTAGCCGCCGCGTCGATAGGTCGATCCGGCCCAGGCGTAGCCTTCCCGCACGGTCACCGCGAACCGTTGCAGATCCTCGACCGGGTCGTCCTGTGCGGGAGGCGGGGTGCGGGGCCCACCATGGGCGTGGACGACCAGGGTGCCGTTCCAGTCGGCCGGAATGGCGATCCAGTAGAAGGCCCCCTCGTCCGAACGCCCGCGATAGCAGGCGGTCCTCGCGGGCAGGCCTTCGGGACAACTCGCCTCGGCAGGCTCCACGCCGGACCCTGCAGGAGCCGCCTCGCCGGCGGTCGCGCAGGCCGCCAGGAGACCGATCGCCGCCAGGGCCACAACGATCGGACGCATCGTACGGGTCAGAACCATCAGGCTGGAATCCGGCAAGAAGACGCTGGGGCGACGCCGCAACGCCGCCCCAGTTTCGGGGAGAGAATGCGCTCGAGCCGCAGGTCAGTGCGTCACGAGCCTGATGCCACCTAGAAGCTGGTGGACAGGTTGACGTACCAGTAGCGGCCGTAGGGACGGTACAGCGACCCCAGATAGCCCGACTGCGCCAACGGAGGTGTTTCGTTGGTGATGTTGCGGGCCCCGACGCGGACCTTGGTTCCACGGGCCCAGCCCATGGCGTCGTCGAACTCGTACTGGCCATACAGGTTGCCGGTGATCTGGCTGTCGACCTTCCACTGCTCGCCGGTGGTGGACAGAAAGCCGGTCTCGCGTACCGCCCCGGTGTACTGGGCGAAAGCCCCGACCTGCCAGGGTCCATTCGACCAGGTCAGGTTGGAGGTGACCTTCCACTCCGGCCGGCCGTTACGCGCCAGCAGGTTGGACGCGATCGGCAGGGGCGTCGCGGGATTGATGGTCCCGGCGTCGCGGGCGGCATCCAGGGCATCGATGGCGGGTCCTGCGTCACGATTGAAGTCGATCAGCTTGGCCGCGTTCAGGCTGAAGCGGAACCGGCCGATCGGCGTGTCGCGCAGCCGCCATTGCATACCAAAGTCGATGCCCTGCACGTCCTGCGGCAGCAGGTTCACGAACCTGTCCGAGACGCTGAGTAACTGTCCGACCGGCGCGATGCCCGTACCGGCGAAGAAGGCGACGTCGTCGACGGTCGGGGCCGCACGGTTGACGTTCGCGCTCGATCCGCCCTGAACCCGGGCCAGATAGTCCTGGACCACGCCCGTCTGGCCGCCGATCAGGCCGACGATATCGGTCTGTTCGATCTTCCAGCGATCGACGGTAAAGGTGAAGTCGCCCCAGCTCGGCGGGGTGAAGGTCGGCTGGAACACCAGACCGACGGACTGGTTGGTGCTCTCCTCGGGCTTCAGGTCCGGATTGCCCGAGACCAGCAGCGAATAGCCGATCGATTGCGAACAGGCGTTGAAGGTGGCGATCCGGCGCGCCCGAAGATCGGCCTCGCAGCGAATGTAGTCATTGTTGGTCGCCAGACGCGCATAGGTTGCAGCATTGGTCTGTTCCAGGTTCGGTGCGCGGAAGCCTTCCGAGTAGGACGCCCGGACCCGCAGGCCGTGGCCGATGTCCCAGGCCCCTGCGATCTTGGGCTTGGCCACATTGCCGAAGTCGGAATATTTCTCGTAGCGACCGGCGACCTGGAAGGTCAGGCTCTCGACGAACGGAATGTTCATTTCCGGCGAGACGACGGGCACGGCGAACTCGACATAGGCCGAGAACACGTCCCGCTCGCCGTGGGTGTCCGGATTGGAGCTGACGGCGGCCAGGTTCGAGATGCTAACCGTACCGTCCACCACGTCGCGGAAGATGTTGGTGCCGTCCAGGTCGGCGTCGCGATCGTCGTCCTGGGTCTCGTGGCGAGCCTCGACACCAAAGGCCACGCCCAGCGGCCCGGCCCACAGGTTGAGCAGGTCCGGCCGCGAGACCTTGAAGTCCCACAGGGTCAGGCTGGTCTCGGATTCGCGCACCAGTTCGGTCGAGATGGCGTCGATCGCCACTTGGGAGCTGGGGGTGCAGTCGCCGAACGTCGTGGTCGTCACACACCCGCCGTTGAAGGGGTTGTAGGCGTCGGGCGTCGACAGGGCGAGGCTGGCCTGAAGCGCAGTCATGTTTACGGCGTTCGAGGTGTCGGTGGCCCCGGCCTGCGAATACAGCAGCGCGCTTTCCCAGTCGAAGCCGCGCCATTCGCCACGCAGCCCGCCCAGGAAACGAGCCTGATAGTTGTCGACATCGACCGTCTGGAACCCGGCGTCGTTGAACCGGTAGTTGGTCAGACGAACCGGCAGACCCGCCGTCGGTACGCCGGTCAGGCCGGACAGCCGGTTCGGATTGGCCTGGCCGTTGCC
>NZ_JBIIAY010000191.1:0-3548 GCF_044239655.1 Brevundimonas sp. | reverse complement strand
CTTCAGCGGCGCGGCATAGGTCATATCGCGCTGGATGCATTCCTCGACGTCGTACTTGGGATCCTCGAACTCGTACGAGACGTACTCCAGCACGGCGCGTTCGTTGAAGTCCTTGATCGGGAAGACCGACTTGAACACGGCCTCGATGCCCTGCTCCTTGCGGACGCCGGGGCGCACTTCGCGTTGCAGAAACTGCTCGTAGGAAGCGCGCTGAACCTCGATCAGGTTCGGCATCTCGACGGCTTCGGGGATGCGTCCAAAGGACTTGCGAATCCGCTTCTTGCCGGTGAAGGTCGTAGCCGATGCGATCTGACCGTTGATGGCGAGACCGTTCAGGACGTCAGTCATTCAATGTTTCCCAGTCCGCACGGCGTGACCCGTGGGAGAAATGCAGTGGCACGACGCGCCTTTCGGCGGCCGTGACAATCGGTTTCGGCTCCCACCCTCGGACCCGCTAAGGTCCAGGAAGCCTGAAATCTGTGAGCTCCTTGGGAGAAGGAGCCACGCCTTCGCTCGGTCGGAGGGCGACGGACCGGGCCTCGGCGCTTTCGCGCGGAATCATGGAGGTGATTGCGGAACGCGGACGTATACTCGCTTTGACGGCGAAATAAAGGCCCTGTGGACAATCCGGTGCCAGAAATCTGTCCCGTCAGATTTCGACAGCGTCCCCGCGCGGCGAGACCTCTCAAGCTCGCCCGACGAGCGGCCGAGATGCGAGAGGAACCCTGAAATGATCGTCGTCAGAACCGCGCTTTCCATCGTGCTGGGCGCAACCTTGCCTGTTTCGGTGCCGACCACCGCACCAGCAGCCGCTCCCCAATCGGAACCCTCCACCGGTCTATGCCGCGCCCTGGTCGACAAGCTTGTCGATGCACAGCGCGAGCATCTCCGCAGCGCCGTGCTCCGCAGGCAGTCATCGAACGCCGCGCGTACAAGGGCTTGGGAAACGGAGATGGACGAGATCGTCAGGACCAACGAAGAGGATTTGGTCCGGGCCGAAAGACTTCGATCCAACTGGTCAACCGCAGACCCGCCGACCGCCGATGATCGGCACCGGGTGGAACTGCTGTCTGACGCGGAACAGACGACGCTCTCGATCCGCTGTGACCAGTTGGCCGCGCGCGCTGCGGTGCCCCAGCCGGTCCCCTCACGGGCGCCTGTTCCTGCTCTTCTCAGCGGCCCTCATGCAGAACGCTGCAAGGCCATCGCACAGGTGCTGTTCGAACACAGTTCCTCGGAATGGTCGATGGCGGACCATCATGCGGACCAGGCCGCGAGGGCCGGCCGTCCCTACGCAGTCATCGACCCACTGCGGGCAGAAGCCGCCGAAAAACTCATCCTTCTGCGCGAGGTGGAAGCGGTACAACAGCGCTACGCGTCGGCTCCTGACCTCGAATATGAGGCCCGTCTGCAGCTTGCCGGAGAGTTTGACGTTGCGGCTCTGCGCACGGCGATGCGCTCAGACTGTTCGGAAGCAGCCGCCGCTTCCGCTTCGCCACGCGTCCCCTCGCCGGTTCCTTCAACTCAGCCGAACCGGACACCACAGCCTGGACCGGTTCCGCCCCGCGCAACGGCCGTGGCCCCACCCCCTTCACCGCCCCCCGCAGCACCGAGGCTATCTTCGATGACGCCGGTACGTCTTCCGGCCGGAGCGTCGAATGCGCCCTGGGCCGGCGATGCCGGACCCGGGGAGGAGCGACTGGTGCTCTGTCCCGTCGGCCAGCGTCTGACAGGCCTGCGTCGCTACGGGTTGCCGCGCGTAGAGGGCCTGGGAGCCTCTTGCGCCAGGTTCGATCCGGCGTGGAGCCAGGTTCCACCGGGCGTCGAGGCTCAGAGAGTCGGCACCACTACGGGCCTTGCCTCGACCCATGCCTGCGCAACGGACGCCTGGATGACCGGAGTTGGCGTCCGGACCAGCGAGAGCGGACTGATGTCGGTCTCGCCGATCTGCCGGGGACGCCGAGCGCCCGCACCCGGTTCGGACAGCGCGTGGCGCCCAATCCCATCACCCGACAGGACCCGCAGTGACTGCCAGACTGGTGGTGCCGTCGGATTCAGCGTCAAGCTGACGCCCGGTCAGGTAGCCGCCATCTCGATCGTCTGCGCGCCCGGCTGAAACCCTCCCGATCGTCTGCGGACCGGCGTTCACACCTGCATTCGAGGCTGCTAAACGCTACCGACATGAAACGCATCGCCCTCGCCGCCGCCCTGGCCCTTTCGGCCGCCCTGTCCGCCTGCGCCTCCGGTCCGCCCGAGACCCTGCTGATGGCCGCGCCGTCGGATGCGGCGTCCTGGGTTCCGGCCCAGAGGGGTTATCTGGCCTGGTCCTCGACCCGACGTGGCTGGACCGTCGCCCCCTCAGGCCTGCAGTACAGGCGCGTCGGCCGCGCCCAGCCCAACGCCCCGATGCCGACATCGGCCGACGTCGTCCGCGTCCACTATCGCGGCACCCTGATCAACGGTCAGGAGTTCGACAGCTCCTTCGCCCGCAACGAGCCGGCCGAGTTCCCGCTGGGCCGGGTCATCCGCGGCTGGACCGAGGGCGTCGCCCTGATGCACGTGGGCGAGACCTACGACTTCGTCATCCCCGCCGACCTCGCCTATGGACCCCGCGCCATGGGATCGGACATCCCGGCCAACTCGACCCTGCTGTTCCGAGTTCAGTTGCTGGCCATCAATCCGTCGGCGACGCCACTCGGCTGAATTCTGCTACTATCCGCAGTCGACCGACTTGATGATGCCCGTCGCCTCATCGAAGCGGACATTGAGCCGGTCCGGCCGATAGTCGCGCGTCGTCGGGCAGGTGGTGCAGACGATCCTGACATTGGCACCCGGCGCGAAATCTACCGCACCCATATGAGAGCCGATCAGCGACTTTGCGGCCTCCGCATCGCATCGCTGCGGCCCGCCCGGCGTCGGCCCCGGAGCGGGTGCTTCGGCGCAGGCAACCGTCATGGCGGCGAGGCCGGCGATCAACACGATATGCCTCATCCGCATCGGACCTGCTCCACCACTTCCGTTTCGGCGTTGAAGAAGATGTTCTGGCGATAGGGCGAGAAGTCCATCGTCACCGCACAGGTGGTGCAGACCACGCGGCGGTTGACGACATCGACCGGCACCGGGATCTCGCGCTTGTTGCGCCCCACCAGCCATTGTAGTTCTGACGCCTTGCAAAGATCAGGCTCGCCGTCGGGCATCTTCGAGCCCACGGGCTGCGACACCTCGGCCTCGGCGACCACGGCCGGAGCGGGCGGTGGCCCGGCCGGTGTCGAACAGGCACCGAGCAGCAGGACCGCGATCAGGCCGCCTTTTGCCAGCCCTCGTCCGTCTGCTTCCAGTAGGCCAGGTCTGCCCCCTGCCCCTTCAGCACCCGCCAGCGCTCCCGCGCGCCGTGCAGCGCCGTCTCGTCCCGACCGTCGAAGATGATGAAGCATCGCGCATATCCTTCCGTGTCGCCCAGTTCAGAGCCATCGACGATGAACAGCGCCTGAGCGCCGTTCGGGTTCTCCCCCGTCCCCGTCAAAAGGATCGGCTGACGCTTGGCGTGG
>NZ_JBIIAY010000084.1:0-13777 GCF_044239655.1 Brevundimonas sp. | reverse complement strand
CCCTGGACGGCGGGGTCGGCGGTGATGATCTTGAAGGCCGCCGCGACCTTCTCCTTGCCGGCGCCGCCGCCGACGTCACAGAAGTTGGCGGGTTCCTTGCCGTACAGCTTGATGATGTCCATCGTCGCCATGGCCAGGCCGGCACCGTTGACCATGCAGCCGATGTTGCCGTCCAGCGCGACGTAAGCCAGGTCCCACTCCGACGCCTCGATCTCCTTGGCGTCTTCTTCGGTCTCGTCGCGCAGGGCCTTCATGTCGTCGTGGCGGAACAGGGCGTTGCCGTCGAAGCTGACCTTGGCGTCCAGGACGCGCAGATGTCCGTCCTTCATCACGATGAGGGGGTTCACCTCCAGCATCGCCATGTCCTTCTCGACGAAGGCCTTGTACAGGATCGGGAACAGCGACTTGCCGTCTTCCGCCGCGTCGCCGGTCAACCCATAGGCCGCGTTGATCGTGGCCACGTCGGCCTCGGTCACGCCCGTCTGCGGGTCGATGACGATGGTCTGGATCTTCTCGGGCGTGTCGTGGGCGACGGCCTCGATGTCCATGCCGCCCTCGGTGGAGACGACATAGGCGATGCGGCCGTGGGCGCGGTCAACCAGCAGCGAGCAGTACAGCTCGCGCTCGATGTCGGCACCGTCCTCGATATACAGGCGGTTGACCTGCTTGCCGGCCTCGCCCGTCTGGGCGGTGACCAGGGTGTTGCCCAGCATCTCGCCGGCATGCTTGACCGCTTCCTCGACCGAGAAGGCCAGGCGGACGCCGCCCTTGGCATCGGCCGGCAGTTCCTTGAACTTGCCCTTGCCGCGTCCGCCGGCGTGAATCTGGGACTTCACGACATACAGGGGACCGGGCAGGGACTTGGCCGCCGCCTCGACCTGATCGACCGAGGTGACCGCGACGCCTTCGGCGACCGGGGCGCCGAAGCTCTTGAGGACCTGCTTGGCCTGGTATTCGTGAATGTTCATGTGCGCCCGCGATCTCTTAGGGAAGAATGGCCCTTGGGGAAGATTTGGTCGCGCTTATAGGCGCGGCTCCTTCGCAGGTGCAACACTGCGTTATTCGCCAGAAGGTGAAATGAATCAGTCGATCCAGTCCCGCTTCAAGGTGCGCGAGGCACCGAACAGCAGAACCGAGGCCAGCAGGTAGAAGCCCATGCCCGTGTAGATCGCCCAGCGCAGGCTTTCCTCCCCGAAGGTCGGTGCCAGCAGGTCGCTCATCCAGCCGAAATAGAAGAAGCCGACGGCGATCCCCAACAGGTTGTTGATCAACAGGAACAGGGCCGAGGCGGTGGAGCGCATCGGTGCCGGGACCAGATGCTGGACCGCAGCGGTCACCGGTCCCAGCCAGGCCAGGTTCAGGCCCGTGGGGATCAGGAAGATCAGGAAGGCCAGGACCAGTTGCAGGGTGTTCGACCCTCCACCCGGCACGACCAGGCCGATCAGCCAGGGCGAGTTCATCGCCAGGATGAAACACGGTGCCGAGATCAGGAACGCGATGGCCGGCGTCATCGGATAGGCGCCCTTGCCCTTCTTGCCCAGCCGGTCGGCGATCAGGCCGCCACACCAGATACCGATGATGCCGCCGATCAGGGCGATGCCGGAATAGTACCAGGAGGTCTGGGCCAGGGTCAGGTCGAAGCTGCGCATGAAGAACAGGGGCAGCCAGCCGGCGACACCGTAGCCGCACACCGAGGATGACGCCGCGCCCAGCGCCAGGAGCCAGAAACTGGGCTTGGGGATGACGAACGACGCCGTCGTCCGGGCGATCATCAGCGAGACGCCGATGACCAGGGCCAGCCCTCCGCCGAACGCCCACACAAGCGGCGATCCGCCGATCGCTCCCGTCAGTCGGTCCAGAAGAGACAGGGCCAGCAGGCCGCCTCCGAGCCCCAGCATGATCAAGGAGGCCAGCCGCCCCGGGCCCGTCCCGATCACGATCGGCGTCGCCGTCGCCGTCGGATCGGCCGCGACAACGACCCGGGCCACATCGGTCCCGCCCCGCTTCGGGTCACGAATGGTCAACCGCAGCAGGGGGGCCAGGACCAGGCCCAGCAATCCGACCACGATGAAGGCCGTCCTCCAGCCATAGGTCGCCGCCAGCAACCCTCCGACGAGGGTGCCTGCCGCCATGCCCAGTGGAATGCCGAACGCGAAACCGGCCAACGCCCGGGCCCTCTGGTGGGGAGGGAAATAGTCGGCGATCAGGGAATAGGCCGGCGCCACGCCGCCCGCCTCGCCCACGCCCACGCCCATCCGGCACAGGAACAGCTGGCCGAACGATCCGGCCATGCCGCACAGGGCGGTAAACCCGGACCATACCGCCAGGGCGCCGGTCATGATCCACACCCGGCTGAACCTGTCGGCCAGCCAGGCCAGGGGAATGGCCAGGGTCGAATAGACCGAGGCGAAGGCGATGCCGCCCAGAAGGCCGAACTGGCTGTCCGACATCCCGAACTCGGCCTTCAGCGGCGCGGCCAGGATGCCGATGATCTGGCGATCCAGGAAGTTCAGCATGTAGACGAAGATCAGGATCGCCAGCACGTAGAAGCGATAGCCCGGCTTCTCGATACGCGCGGTCGGGCTCGTGGCGTCGGTCATGCGGTTTCCTCGGGGCGTTCTTGTTGTTGGGAGCGACCCTAGCCGCCCCGCCTGTCGTCGCAACGAAAAAGGGCGGCGGTCCTCACCGCCGCCCCGATCCGCAAACTGTCGTCTGTGTCTAGAACTTGTACTGCAGCGATGCCGAGAAGGTACGCGGCGGGCCGTAGTAGCCGATCAGCGAGTTGTCGAAGGTCGCGCCCGCGAAGTTGTAGGCACCGACCCGGTATTCCTCGTCCGTCAGGTTCCGGCCGTACAGGCCCACGGTCCACCGGTCCGAAGGATCGGTCCAGATCACCGTCAGATCGACCAGGCTGAAGGCCGACTGGTCCAGGATCGGGTTCGGGAACTCGAACTGGCTGTAGTCGTCGCGGTAGCTGACCGAAGGGGTGACGGCCAGGCCGCCGCCGAACACCTGGCCGGTCCAGGTCAGGCCGAAATAGCCGGTCCATTCGGGCGCGTTCTGAAGCACGACCTGATCGGCGATGTTCTCGAACAGGCGGGTGGTCAGGTTGAAGCGGTTGAACTCGTCGAACTCGGCCTTCAGGTAACCGATGGCGAAGTTGGCCGTCAGGCTGTCGGACAGATAGGCCGCACCCTCGAACTCGGCCCCGTAGATGGTCGAGGACCCGACGTTGTCGACGAAGGAGGCGATGCCGGTAGCCACACCGCCCGCGCCGAGGATCGGCACCTGGGTGGTGACCTGCTGGTCCGAGTACTCATTGTAGAAGACCGCCGACGAGAACGACAGGCGACGGTCGAACAGCGAACCCTTCAGGCCGGCTTCGTAGGAGTCGACGGTTTCGGGATTATAGCCGTTGACGGTCTGGGGCGTCGAAATGGCGTCGCCGCGCATGTCGAAACCACCGGACTTGAAGCCGCTGGACCAGGACACATAGCCGGTGACGGCGTCCGAGAAGTCATACGACAGGGCCACGCGGGGCGAGAAATCGTCGAAGCTCTTGGAGTTGGTGTAGTCGGTCCGGGCAGCGCCCAGGGTGGCACGCGGGGTGCCGCCCAGCAGCGGGCTGCGGGCCGCCGTCAGATAGTTGGCGCGGAACACGTCGCCCGTCTTGCTGTCGCTGGTGTAGCGGGCACCGATGCCCAGGTGCAGGCGCTCGGTCAGGTCGAAGTTGACGTCGGTGAACAGCGCGACACTCTCGGTGTCGACATAGCCCGCCGTGCCGATGACGATGCCCAGGGCCCCCGCGATGGTGTCGAAGGCCCCCGAGGCGGTGCCGTTCAGGTAGTAGAGGCCGGCGACGCCCTGGATCCGGTCGGTCTCGAACAGGAACTGGAACTCCTGCGTGAACTGGTGGTCGCCATAGACGGCCGGGATGTCGAGGGTCGGCTGGGGCGTGTTGTCGAAGTCGATGACGGTGTCGGTGTCGCCGCTGCGATAGGCGGTGATCGACTTGAAGGTCCAGACGTCCGACAGGTTGATCTCGGCCGTCAGGGAGACGCCTTCGGTCGTCACCTCATTGGTGTCGCCGATGCCTGCGCGGGTGTCATAGACGCTGCCCGGGATGCCCGAGCCGGCGGTGACGCCGGCGACTTCGCGGTGGCCGTGGCGGGGGTTGGAGTTGTCCTCGACCCGGTCGTAGGCCAGGCGGAAGAAGGCGTTGTCGTAGGGCTGGTATTCGACGCTGATCCGGCCGCCCAGGACGTCCTTGTTGTAGTGTTCCGCACCGGTGTTCAGGTTCTTGCCGAAGCCGTCGCGGTTGTAGCTGGCGATCGCGCCGCCGATGCGCAGCTGGTCGGTGATCGGCACCGAACCGGCGATCATGCCGTCGACCTGGCTGTAGGAACCGACGGTCCCGCGCAGCGTCAGCGACGGGTCCAGCGACAGGCGCGAGGTCACATATTTGATCGCGCCGCCGACCGTGTTGCGGCCGTACAGCGATCCCTGCGGGCCGCGCAGCACCTCGATCCGGGCCACGTCATAGATGTCGAGCACCGCGCCCTGGGGGCGGGCGACATAGACGTCATCGACATAGAGGCCGACGCCGGGCTCGAAGCCCCAGAGCGGATCCTGCTGGCCGACGCCGCGGATGAAGGAGATGAGGGTCGAGTTGGAGCCCCGCGCCACCTGGACCGTGGCGTTCGGCGTCTGCTGTTGCAGGGCGGTGATGTCGGCGGCGCCGGTCTGTTCCAGGCGCTCTTCGCTCAGGGCCGAGACGGCGACCGGCACGTCCTTCAGCTGTTCGTCGCGGCGACGCGCGGTGACGACGACGTCGTCCAGCGAGGCCGCGTCGTCCTGGGGCACGGCGTCCTGGGCATAGGCACCCGACGAAATGGCAGCCATCGCCGCGCCGGCCAGCAGCGCGCTCTTCATGAATCGTTTCATGTGGGTCTTTCCGTTCCTGTTGTTTCCAGCCACGACGCTTTTATTCAGCGTTCAATGATTTTCCTGAAACTGACCCCGTTTTGGCGCGGTGTCAAACGGCTGCGCTTGCCTGCGCAGCCATCGGTCGGCGTCTGTGGCGCCGTTGCACAGGGGGCGGCTGCGAGACTAGCGTGGCCGAATGACCAAGTCGGACGCTACACACCCGAACCCCGCGCCTGCCCCGGCCCGACGCGGACGCCCGCCAAAGGCCGCGCCGGGCGCCACGCCCGACACCCGCGAGATGATCCTGGATGCGTCCGAGGACCTGTTCTCCAAGCACGGCTTCTATGGTGTCACCATCCGCGAGGTGGCGCGCGAGGCCGGCGTCGACACCGCCCTGGTTCACTATTACTTCGGGGCCAAGCGGGGCCTGTTCGACGCGGTCTTCCTGAGGCGGGCCGCCGTATGGAACGCCGAGCGGGTGGACGCCATCAACCGCTACGCCGATGAGATGGGCGAGGCGATGACGCTGGAGGGGCTGCTCGAGGCCTTCCTGCGGCCGCCGTTCGAGTATTCGCTCAAGGGGGGACCGGGCTGGAAACACTATGCCGCCCTGGTCGCCCAGACCAACGCCAACCCCGCCTTTGGAGGCGAGACCATGGCTCGCTATTTCGACCCGGCCATCCACCGGCTGATCGAGCTGATCGCCCGGGTCATGCCGTGGGCGCGGGAGGTGGACCTGTACTGGGGCTATCACAACCTGTCGGGTGCCCTGACCCTGACCCTGGGCGAGACCGGGCGTCTGGACCGGCTGTCGGGTGGGCTGGCGCGTTCCGGCGACCTCGAGAGCGCCTGCGCCTATATGGTCCGGTTCGCGGCGGCGGGGTTCCGGGCGGTCTGCGCGGAACCCGACCCGGCCTAGTGCCCGCCTGAGGGATAGGGCGAGGTCACCGCGCCCGAGAACATGCCCGGGATCGCTTCGCCGAGACCCGCCAGGATGAACTGGATCGCCAGGGCGCACAGGATCAGGCCCAGCACCCGCACCACGATCGCCATCCCGACCTCGCCGATCAGGCGGCTGATGGGCCCGGTCAGGGTGAAGACCACGAAGGTGGCCAGGCTGGCGGCGCCGATGGCGATCACGCCGGCGACAGTGCCTGTCGCACCCAGTTTGGTCGCCTCGCCCGCCTGGATGATGATGGTCGAGATGGCGCCGGGCCCGATCAGCAGGGGCATGGCGAAGGGCACGATCAGGCGCTTGAACCGCCTGCGCGCATAGCCCCGCACGTCCTTGGCGTCGGCCTGGGCGTCCGCGTCGGCGAACATGGTCAGGAAGTCCTCGCGGGTCATGTCGAGGCCCAGCAGCAGCAGCAGGATGCCGCCCGCGATCCGGAAGGCCGCCAGCGAGATGCCGAAGAACTGGAGCAGCCCCAGGCCGGTGAAGAAGAAGAAGGCCAGGAAGGCGGCGATGAACAGGCAGATCAGGGCCGAGACCGACAGTCTCTGGCGCATCGTCGCCCCGGCGGTGGCGGCGGCGAAGATGGGGATGTTGCCGATCGGGTCCAGCAGGGCGAACAGGGCCACGAACAGGTTGACCCCCAGATCGAGCGCGTCCATGCGGTGTCCTCAGCCCCAGTCCCACGCCGGCCCTAGCGCGACGCCTCAGAGCGCAACGCTTAGCCGCTCTGCGCGAGTCCGTCGATGACCCCCACTGCTGAAGTCCGCCCCAACCGGCCGCCGGACCCCCGCCTGATCTGCGCCCTGGACCTGCCGACGGTGGCCGAGGCCCGGGCCCTGGTCGAGGCGACGTCCGATGCCGTGGGCTTCTACAAGATCGGGCTGCAGCTGTTCGCCTCGGACGGGATGGGGCTGGCGCGAGAGCTCAAGGCCGGGGGGCACCGCATCTTCCTGGACTGGAAGCTGCACGACATCGGGGCGACGGTGGAGAAGGCGGCGGCCGTGCTGGCCGAGGCGGGGTGCGACCTGCTGACGGTCCACGCCCGGCCCCAGGTCATGGCGGCGGCGGCGCGGGGGGTGGCCGGGTCGGGGCTCAAGGTGCTGGGGGTCACGGTCCTGACCAGCCTGGACGCAGACGACCTGATCGCCGACGACCACAGCCTGTCCCCGGCCCTGCTGGTCGAGCACCGGGTCCGCCAGGCGCTGGAAGCCGGGATCGACGGCGTGGTCTCCAGCCCCCACGAGGCCGCCCGGGTGCGCGAGATCGCCCGGGCCAGCGGCCGCGACGACTTCCTGATCGTCACCCCGGGGGTCAGGCCCGCCGGGGCCGCCCTGGACGATCAGGCCCGGGCCGCGACCCCGGAACAGGCCCTGAGAGACGGGGCCACCCACCTCGTCATCGGCCGCCCGATAAGCGCGGCGACGGACCCGAGGGCAGCCGCCCTGGCCATCGCCGGGCAGATGGCGCTCGTCTAGACCCCTCCCCGATCAGGCCTGGCGCGCGTCCCGCTTGGCCAGGACCCGCAGGCGGAGCGCATTCAGCTTGATGAAGCCGGCGGCGTCGTTGTGGTCATAGGCCTGGACGCCTTCCTCGAAGGTGACCAGGTCCTGGTCGTAGAGGCTGTAGGGGCTCTCGCGGCCGATGATGCCCACATTGCCCTTATAGAGCTTGACCGTGACCGTACCGGACACTTTTTGCTGTGAGTAATCAATGGCTTGCTGAAGCATCAGGCGCTCGGGCGCGAACCAGAAGCCGTTGTAGATCAGCTCTGCATATTTGGGCATCAGCTGGTCCTTCAAATGCATCGACCCGCCGTCCAGGGTGATGGACTCGATGCCCCGGTGCGCCGCCAGAAGGATGGTCCCGCCGGGGGTCTCATAGACGCCGCGCGACTTCATCCCGACGTAGCGGTTCTCGACCAGGTCGAGGCGACCGACGCCGTTGGCGTGGCCCAGCTCATTGAGCTTCGTCAGGAGCGTGGCCGGCGACATGGCCACGCCGTCGATGGCGACGGGGTCGCCCTTCTCGAAGGTCATGGTGAAGACGTGCGGCTTATCGGGCGCGTCCTCAGGGCTGATCGTGCGCTGGTGGACGAACTCGGGGGCCTCGACGGCGGGGTCTTCCAGCACCTTGCCCTCGGACGACGAGTGCAACAGGTTGGCGTCGACGCTGAAGGGAGCCTCGCCGCGCTTGTCCTTGGCGATGGGGATCTGGTTCTTCTCGGCGAAGTCCAGCAGGGCCTCGCGGGAGCGGTATTCCCACTCGCGCCAGGGGGCGATGACGCGGATGTCGGGCTCCAGCGCATAATAGCCGATCTCGAACCGGACCTGGTCGTTGCCCTTGCCGGTGGCGCCGTGACAGACGGCGTCGGCGCCGACCATGCGGGCGATCTCGATCTGGCGCTTGGCGATCAGCGGCCGGGCGATCGAGGTGCCCAGCAGATACTGGCCCTCGTACACGGTGTTGGCGCGGAACATCGGGAAGACGAAGTCGCGCACGAACTCTTCCCTCAGGTCGTCGATGAAGATGTTCTCGGGCTTGATCCCCATCTTCAGCGCCTTCTCGCGCGCCGGCCCCAGCTCCTCGCCCTGGCCCAGGTCGGCGGTGAAGGTCACCACCTCGGCATTATACTCGGTCTGCAGCCACTTCAGGATGATCGAGGTGTCGAGCCCGCCCGAATAGGCGAGGACGACCTTCTTGACGGGGGCGGAGCTGGCTTTGGACATGTGACGAACCCTGGATCGCGGGGGAGGCGGTTGCGCGCGCTTAAACGGCGTGAAGGCGGCGGATGCAAGACCTGCGGGTCAAAGGGGTGGATGGGAAAAGCGGGTCTGAAAGGTCTGAACGGTCTGAAATGCGACGGAGGAGGGGTGAGGTCGGGTCGGGCGGTGGATGAAAAACGGGGTCTGAAAGGTCTGAATGGTCTGAAAATCGGGTCGGCGGTCGGTCCCGCCGGACGGGCCGGACTCTGAAAATGGAGTCCGAAGAGTCCGAAGAGTCCGGACTCAAAAACAGAGTCCGAAGAGTCCGTTAAGTCCGTTGAGTCCGGACTGTCTGGTGATGCGTGTCTTGCCCCTCGATCCATCGTGCGCCCGCATCCTACCACGGCCGGGACCCATGCTAGGTCGAAGCCTTCGAGCGACGAACTGCGTGCAGGCGGGACGGGGGTTTGGGGGCAAAAAGGCGTGTTTGGGGTGGGCGAGCAAAAAAGGCCCTCTACGCGCGGTGAGGGTCCATCGGTGCCGTTCTTGTGGGCTTGCCCCGCTCGCTTCGGCAGATTCGGGAAAGTACGGGTCCAGGCGCTACGGGGACACGGTCTTTCCCTGTCGACCGTCGAGCTGCCGGGGCGGCAACCGAAAGAGGGCGCGGCAAGCCGCGGCGGGGTCCGGGCATGCCGCCCTGAGCCCCGCCTGCGCCCGACCTCAGGGCGTCTCGGTGATCTGAAGCGTGGCGCTGGCCGAGTCGCCGCCGAAGACGCCGACCCAGACGTCGTAGGTGCCGCTCTGGGGCCGGTTGAAGCGGACCATGGCGTCGCCGTCGCCATAGCTGTCGTCGTCGCAGTACCACCGGCCGTCCGGGCCGTTGATGATCAGGGTGGTGTCGGTCCCCGACAGGGTCCGGAAAACGAGCGGCAGTGATCCGGCGGAATAGGTCACCTCGAAGTCAGGCGCATTGGCGATCATGCCGGTGCAGGCACCCGGCAGGGCACCCCCGTTCACGCTGCCACCGGCCGTGACCGAGACGGCATAGGGGTCGGGCGTGAAGCCGGCGCGCAGCGAGACTTCGCCGTAGGTCGCATTCAAGCTGGCGTCCTGGGCCGTCGCGGCACCGGCCAGCATCAGAGCCACCATCGTGGCGGAAGCAAACATCTTCATGGTCTTGGTCCCTAAGCGGACGATCCAGGCGATGTCGCATACGTCCGATGTCGACATCATCCCCACGGCACAGCTTGTTGACGAGCACCATAGGTATGGTGGTCGCGCCCGGCGTCTCTTCGGCTAGGTGTCCGGAAGATTCGCCTTGCAAGCTTTGCCGCGGCGAACATGCTGAAGGGCGGACCGATCCGGGGTCCGGCGGAGAAGACGGGGCGGCATGACGATTCAGGGCGATACGCATTCGGGCGGCGTCCGTCCGCCCCGGCTGGACGCCACCCTGGTGACCCTGGTGCCCGCCCTGTCCGCCCGGTGGCGAGGTGTGCTGGCCTTTCTCCTGGTCGTCGTCGCGGTGCAGGCGGCGTACTGGGGCGTTGTTCAGCCGCTTCTGCTCTCTTCACCACGGACCGCAGAGGTCGACCGGATCGCCTTTGTCCGGACGCAACTGGCGGAGCTGGCCGAGCCGACGCCCAAGGCCGCTTTGACCGCCGCCTTCACCGACGCGGAACTGCCGCTCACGGATTGCTGCGATCCCAGCTATCTGGCGCTCAGGCTCACGTTCGATCTGCTCGCCGTTCCGCCCGAGGGGCTCGGCGTGGTCACATACCAGCAGGTCGACAACCTCATGGTCATGGTCAACGGCTCGATCGTCCTGTCGCAGGGTCGGATGGCGTTCGGCAGCCAGACCTTTGACGGCCAGCGACCGCATCTGATCCGGCTGCCGTCCGGTCTGGTGCGTGCGGGTTCGAACGAGATCGTGTTCATCACCGTCCGGCAGGGTTTCCCCTATACGGACCTGGTGCCACCGGTCCTGGGGCCGTGGGAACAGGTGTCGCCCTGGGCGGCGCAACGGATGTGGCAGTTCACCGACCGGGTGCTGATCTCCGGCTGGACGACCTTCCTGCTGGGCCTGTTCGCCGCCTTGCTGCTTTGGCGGGCGCAGGACAGGCGCTTCGCTTTCTGGCTGATGGTGCTGTGCTGGAGCTGGTCGGGACTGGCCGCCTATTCGCTCGTGCTGGATCCGCCGTTCGGCGGGATGGGACGGATGATCGCCTTCTTCGCCGTCAACAGCCTGGTGTCAGCGGCGCTGCTCGGCTTCATCGACGCCTGGACCGGAAGACCGATCCGGGGGCTTCAGGCGGCAACGGCCGTGGCCTGGCTGGTCTTCACCGGCGGGGTCTTCCTGTGGCTGCGGACCCAGCCCATGCCGCAGGCCTATGACGTGCCGGCGAGCGTCTGGACCTGGTTCACCCTGGCCCTGGGCGTGGCGGTGGTGGGGCGACTGGTCTGGCATTTCGTCCGACACGCCGAGTCGCGCCGGCTGGAAGCCGCCCTGCTGTCGGTCTGCGCGGTCTGCGCCGTTCTGGACGCAGCGGGCGACGGGTTCGGGCTGAACAGCGGCGGCTACCTCAAGGACGCGGCCCCCATCCTGCTGCTGGCCCTGGTGGCCGCCTTTCTCCAGCGGAACTTCACCCTGTTCCAGTCGTCGGTGACCCTGAACGCCATGCTGTCGGAGCGGCTGACGGCGCGCGAGACCGAACTGGAGGCGGCCCACGCCCGCGAACGTGAGCGGGTCCGTGACCAGGCCCATGACGAGGAGCGTCGCCGTATCATGCGCGACATGCACGACGGTCTGGGCAGTCAGTTGATGGGGCTTCTCCTGTCCGCACGTCGGGGCAAGGCCGATCCCGAGCGGATGGCGGAGGGCCTCCAGGCGGTGATCGACGAGATGCGGCTGATGATCGATTCCATGGATTCCGTGGGCGAATCGCTCGGTTCGGCGCTCACGACGTTCCACGAGCGGATCAGGCCGCGGGTGGAGGTCGCAGGGTTTGGCCTGGACTGGTCGAGCACCGTCGATCAGCCCCTGCCCGACTATCCGCCCCGCGCCGTGCTTCAGGTGTTCCGCATTCTTCAGGAGGCGGTGACCAATGCGCTCAAACACTCGGGTGGCGATCGCATCACGATCAATGTGGACCGGAGCCTCGACGGCGCAGTCCGGCTGATGATCGCCGATAACGGTGGGGGCATCCGCCCCGGTGGAACGGCCGGGCGAGGCCTGGCCAACATGCGGACCCGCGCGGCCGTCATCGGTGCCGCCCTGTCGATCGACAACGACGCGCCGGGCGGTCGCATCCAGCTGGTCCTGCCTGCATCAGGTGATGCGCCATGACGGCCCCGGACGTGCGCCGGATCGCCATCCTCGAGGATGATCCAGCGATCCGGGACCATTTCAGCGAGATCATCGGATCGTCCGACGATCTGGCGCTGTGCGCGACGGCATCGATGATCGCCGAGGTGTCCTTGCTGATCGCGGGGCGGCCGGATCTGCTTCTGACCGACATCGGCCTGCCGGATGGAAGTGGTCTGGACGTTCTTCCCGCCATCAAGGCGGCGACGGGGTGCAGAGCGCTGGTCATCACCGCCTTCGGCGACCGGGATACGGTCGTGGCGGCCATGAAGGCCGGGGCCGACGGCTATCTGCTGAAGGACAGTCCGGCGACGGTGATCCTGGACGGCATCCGGGTCACGCTCGACGGCGGCGCACCGATCAGCCCGGCGGCGGCGGTCTATCTGCTGGAACGGTTGCGCGCAGCCCCGACCCCGAGCCGACGCGAAGACCCCTCCGAGCCGTTGACCACGCGAGAGACCGAGCTCCTGACCATCTTCGCCCGTGGCCTCAGCTACAAGGAGGCAGCGCGTATCCTGGGCATATCGCCCCTGACGGTCGGCAACCACGTCAAGTCGATCTACCGGAAACTCGAGGTCAACTCGCGCGGCGAGGCCGTCTATGAGGCGGTCCGGCAAGGCCGGCTGGACATCAGGGACGGTTCGACGACCCCAGGCTGACGCTTCGCCCTATTCCACCGTCACCGACTTGGCCAGGTTTCGCGGCTGGTCCACGTCGGCACCCTTTACCACGGCGACGTGATAGGCGAGGAGCTGGATGGGGGCGGACATGACCAGGGCGGAGATCAGGGGGTCGCAAGGCGGGGCGGTGACGACGACCTTGGCGCCGGCGGGGGCGTGTTTGGCGCCTTCGGGGTCGGTGATGAAGACGACCTGACCGCCGCGCGCCATCACCTCGCTCATGTTGGAGGCGGACTTCTCGAACCAGGTGTCGAAGGGGGCCAGGATGATGACGGGGGTGGCCTCGTCGACCAGGGCGATGGGGCCGTGTTTCAGCTCGCCGGCGGCGTACCCTTCTGCGTGGATATAGCTGATCTCCTTGAGTTTCAGTGCGCCTTCCAGCGCGAGCGCCGACATGGGGCCGCGGCCCAAGTAGAGGACGTCGCGGGCCTTGGCGATCTCGGCGGCGACGTCCTTGATGGCGGATTCCAGGCCGATGGCCTCGGCGATCAGGCGGGGGGCACCCAAGAGGACCTTGACGAGGCGCTGTTCCTCGGCGGCATCGATCTTGTTGCGGGCGCGGGCGGCGGCGATGGCCAGGGCGATCATGACGCTGACCTGGGCGGTGAAGGCCTTGGTCGAGGCGACGCCGATCTCGGGCCCGCAATGGATCGGCCAGACGTGGTCGACCTCGCGCGCCATGGTCGATTCCGGCGCGTTGACGACGACGGCCGACTTCATGCCGGCGGCCTTGCAGTGGCGCAGGGCGGCCAGGGTATCGGCGGTCTCGCCCGACTGGCTCATGGCGATGGCCAGGGCGTTGGGGCGCAGGCTGGGGTTGCGATAGCGGAACTCGGACGCGATCTCGACGTCCACCGGCAGGTCGGCCAGGGCCTCGATCAGATAACGGCCGATCATGCCGGCGATCCAGGAGGTGCCGCAGGCGACGATCTGGATCCGCTCCAGATTTTTCCAGTCGACGTCGCCGGGGATGGAGGCCGTGCCGTTCAGGACATCGACATAGGCCGCGATGGTGCGCTGGCACCCCTCGGGCTGGTCGTGGATCTCCTTTTCCATGAAGTGGCGATAGTTGCCCTTCTCCATGAGGGCGGCCGACGCGGGGACGGTCTTGACCGGGCGGGCGACCTCGCCGGTGGCGTCGAACACGCGGGCG
>NZ_JBIIAY010000190.1:0-3604 GCF_044239655.1 Brevundimonas sp. | reverse complement strand
AACCGCTGCAACTCCTGCGGCGTCCGGGTCTCGCGGATGGTCCAGAGCGCCTGAGCCAAGGTGTTTGGGCCGCCCCAGACCAGCACCCACAATGGCCGGTCGTCGTCGCGATCGGCGGCGGCGATGATAAGCCGCGATCCGGCCGAATCCTTGCCTGCGCCGGTTGCTGCAAGGCCATAGGCGGGCTGACCTTCCGCGACGACCGAGAGGAGGTGATCGCGGGTCGGGAACCCGGTCTCGTGAAGCTCGAGGTTGTCGCGCACACGGCCATAGGCGCCGACGATGTCACGGATTCGCGGTGCGGCAGTCTTGTCCTGCAGATGGATCGAGGTCGTGGCGACCAGGCCTTCGACATCCCATTGGTTGGAATAGACTAGAAAGCGCACGAGCGACTGGGTGTCGTCCGGTTCGTTCTGGATATCGGTCAGCACCAGGACGCGGGGGCGCTCGCGGGGCGTATCCGACCAGGCCGGCGCCGTGCCCAGCAGACAGGCGACAAGAACGAAGACAGCGCTAGAACGCATCATGACGGGCTCTTCGACAGGGGGATGAGTTAGGCTTCTTTAGCTCGCTTGAACGTCACAAGGGCTCAAGGGGGATGGTGATCGAAGCCCTGGTGACGGCCTGTCGCCAGCGCGACGAAATCCGCTGGCGCGTGTCCGGCGCCATCGCCGAGGTGAAGACGACGGCATTGTCGGTCGATCCGCTCGCCCAACGCAATCCGAGGCTCTCGGCGGCCAGCCTGGCGACGCCAAAGGCGCTGAGTTCGACGATGGTCCCGCGACGGACCGGACAGCCGGACAGATCGGCCAGCAACTGCATCAGCATGTCGTTGGCTGAAGCCCCGCCATCGACCGCGATCACCGGAAAGGACTGGCCGAGGTCGGATTCCATCGCCTTGAGGACATCGACGATCTGCAGGGCGATGGCGTCGAGCGCGGCGCGGGCGACATGGGCGGGCCGTGATCCCAGCGTCATCCCCGAGATCGTTCCGCGCGCGTCTTCCTTCCAGTGAGGGGCGCCAAGGCCCGCGAACGCCGGCACAAGAACGATCCCGTCTGCATCCGGAACGGTCTGGGCAAGCCGTGTCAGGGCCTCGGCATCCTCCAGTCCCAGAAGGGCCGCCGTCAGGGCCGCCGTCTGCCCCGAGACCGAGATATTGCCCTCCAGCGCATGGAAGGCGGTGTCGCCCTTCTGCCAGGCGATCGTGCTCGAAAGGCCGTTCGAGGAGGAGACCCTGCGGTCCGTGACGGAGATGAGGGACGAGCCGGTGCCGCAGGTCACCTTGACCTCGCCGACTCCGGTGATCGAATGGCCATAGAGGGCGGCGTGGGAATCACCCATCACCGCCAGAATCGGCAGCCCGGCGCGAAGGCGGGTCGCGCCGTCCCTGGTTTCACCGAACACGGCGTTCGAGGGCCGGATCTGCGGCAAGATCGCCAGGGGAACCTGGAAGGCGTCGGCCAGCCAGGGGTCCCAGGTCAGGCTGTCCAGATTGAGCAGTTGGGTTCGGGACGCGTTGCTGAGATCGGTGGCGTGAACCCCGCCCGTGAGCTTCCAGATCAGCCAGGCGTCCATCGTGCCCGCGCGGAGGTCGCCCCGTTCGGCGCGCGCGCGCAGACCCGGCCGGCTGTCGAGCAGCCAGGCGATCTTCGTAGCGGAGAACAGGGCGTCGAGGCCGAGCCCGCTGCGCGCGACGATTTGAGGCTCGAGTTTCTGGGCGCGCAGCGCCTGACAACGCGCCGAGGTTCTCCGGCATTGCCAAAGGATGCTGGGACCGACCGGCTCGCCCGTGATGGCGTCCCAGACAACGACCGACTCGCGCTGGTTGGAGATGGCGACGCCGCAGATGTCGAAGCGATCACCGATGCTCTCGACCGCCTCTGCGATTGCTTCCCGGACGCCTTCCCACACCTCGATCGCGGACTGTTCGGCCCAGGCGGGTTGCGGGTGGGCGACGACGTTCGGGCGAGAGGCGCGCGCCACGATCCGTCCAAGCGCGTCAAAGACGACGACCTTGGTGTTTGTGGTGCCCTGATCGATGGCCAGGATGGCGCGAGCGGTGGTCATGTCAGGCCGCTTTGGCGATCAGAACCTCGTGGGCGGCGTTGGCAATGCCGGTGGCGGTCAATCCGAAATGCTCCATCAGGAACTCGGCCGATCCGGTCGGCAGAAAGCCCGGGAAGCCCAGGATCCGCATCGGCGTGGGCCTGCGCGTACTGACGACCTCTGCGACGGCGCTGCCCAGACCGCCCCGGACCGAATGTTCTTCGACCGTGACGATCGGTCCTGCGGCCGCGGCCTCCAGAATGACGTCCTCGTCGAGGGGATTGATCGTCGACATGTTGACGACCGCCGCGGAAATCCCCGACGCCGCAAGCAGGCTGGCGGCGTCGAGCGCGCGATGCACCATCGTGCCGTTGGCGATGAGTGTGACGTCCGAGCCTTCACGCAGACGCTCCGCCTTGCCGATCCGAAACACGGGGTTGGTGCGTTCCAGCTTGGGCACCGGCATACGACTGACCCTCAGGAAGACCGGCCCTTCGTGATCGACACAGGCCTTGACCGCCTCCTCCATTTCCCAGGGGTCGGAAGGCACGATGATGGTCAGCGGCGTCAGGGGGCGAAGCCAGGCGAGGTCCTCGATCGAATGGTGCGTCGGCCCGAGTTCGCCATAGGCAATGCCTGCGGCCATGCCGCAGAGCTTCACATTGGTCTGGGAATAGGCGACGTCGGCCTTGATCTGTTCGAGGGCCCGGCCCGTCAGGAAGCAGGAGGCTCCGCTGACGAACGGGATCTTGCCGCCGTTGGCGAGGCCGGCGCCGACGCCGATCATGTTCTGTTCGGCGATGCCGACATTGATCAGCCGTTCCGGAAATTTGGAGCGGAAGCCGCCGAGCTTGCTGGAGCCGACGCTGTCGTTGCACACGGCGACGATGCGCGGATCGTTCGCGGCCAGGTCCTCGAGGGTCCGTGCGAAGGCGTCGCGGCAGTCGAACAGACCTGTGGCGGGGGCAGCGCTGCTCATTGGCCGAGCTCCTTCAGGGCGAGGGCGTACTGATCCGGTGTGGGGCAGCCGTGGTGCCAACTCGCCTGGTTTTCCATGTAGGAGACGCCCTTGCCCTTAATGGTATCGGCGATGATGCAGCGCGGACGGCCATCCGTCGAACGGCTTTCAAGAGCCTCCAGCAAGGCGGATGGATCGTGGCCGTCCACCGACAGGATGTCGAAGCCGAAGGCGCGCCATTTGTCGCCCAGGGGCTCCAGGCTGACCGTCTCCTCGGTCGGCGCCCCCTGTTGAAGCCGATTGCGGTCGACGATGACGGTCAGATTGCCGAGGCGGCGATGCCCGGCGGTCATCGCGGCTTCCCAGCAGCTGCCTTCCTGGAGTTCGCCATCTCCGGTCAGGACATAGACATCGAAGCTCTGCGGCCCGAGCTGGGCGGCGATGGCCATGCCGACCGCCACGGGCAGGCCGTGGCCGAGCGGGCCGGTGTTGGTCTCGACGCCGGGAAGATACATCCGGTTCGGGTGGCCGTTCAGACGCGAGAGGGGCTCCAGATAGGTGTCGAGTTCCGTCTCGGGGAAGAAGCCGGCCAAGGCG
>NZ_JBIIAY010000083.1:0-13972 GCF_044239655.1 Brevundimonas sp. | reverse complement strand
CTCCATGCCGCCGAACAGCCGCACGGTCGAGGAGGAGGGCGTCCTGATCGACGACGTCCTGCTGGTCGATCAGGGTGTGCTGAGAGAGGCCGAGACCCGCGCCCTGTTCGCCTCGGGCCCATACCCGTCACGCAATGTCGACATGAACCTGGCCGACCTGAAATCCCAGGTCGCGGCCTGCGCGCGGGGCGCTGACGAACTGATCCGCATGGTCGCCGAGTTCGGCCGCGACACCGTCGAGGCCTATATGACCCACGTCCAGGCCAATGCCGAGGAGGCCGTGCGCCGTGTCCTGTCGGTGCTCAGGCCGGGGTCGTTCGCGCTGGAGATGGACGACGGCGCCGTCATACGCGTCGCCATCTCCGTGGACGCCCGGGCCCGCCGCGCGACCGTCGATTTCACCGGCACCAGCGACCAGCGCCCGACCAATTTCAACGCGCCGCTGTCGATCGCACGGGCCGCGACCCTGTATGTCTTCCGCACCCTGGTGGACGACGCCGTCCCGCTGAACGAGGGCTGTCTGAAGCCCATCGACCTGATCGTGCCGGAGGGCTCGATGCTTAATCCCCGCTATCCGGCGGCGGTCGTCGCCGGCAACGTCGAGACCAGTCAGGCGGTGGTCGATGCCCTGTATGGTGCGCTGGGCGTCCTGGCCGCCAGCCAGGGGACGATGAACAACTTCACCTTCGGCGACGACGCGCGCCAGTATTACGAGACCATCGCCGGCGGCTCGGGGGCGGGGCCCGGTTTCGACGGAGCCTCGGCCGTCCAGACCCACATGACCAACTCCCGCCTCACTGATCCCGAGGTGCTGGAGACGCGGTTTCCGGTCCTGCTGGAATGCTTTTCGATCCGGCGTGGCTCTTTCGGGGCGGGGGCCAACAGTGGCGGCGACGGCGTCGTCCGCCGCGTCCGTTTCCTGGAACCGATGACGGCCGCGATCCTGTCCAACCGCCGGCGGGTGCCGCCATTCGGGGCGGCCGGAGGCGAGCCGGGCGCGGTCGGGATCAACAGCGTCGAGCGCGTGGACGGTAAGGTCGAGGTTCTGGGCTCCACCGCCGAGGTTGCGATGGCCGTCGGCGACGTCTTCGTCATCGAGACTCCGGGTGGGGGCGGCTATGGGAATGCATTGCCAGAACCCGGCAAGACGCTAGCGTAGCGCTATGCTCGTCCTTCTCGGCATCGCCGTTCTCGTCGCTGGCTTCCTGCTGCGGTTCAATCCGTTGCCGGTGATCCTGACCGCCGCCCTGGTCACGGGGGTGGCGGGCGGTCTCAGCCTGACCGAGACGCTGGCCGCCTTCGGCAAGGCGTTCAACGACAACCGCTATATCTCCATCGTCTGGCTGGTCCTGCCGGTGATCGGCCTGCTGGAACGCTCGGGCCTTCAGGAACAGGCGCGGGCCCTGATCGCGAAGATGGCGCGGGTCACGGCCGGTCGCCTGCTGCTGGCCTATTTCGTGGCGCGCCAGGTCACCGCCGCCCTGGGTCAGACCAAGCTGGGCGGCCACCCCCAGATGGTCCGGCCTCTGGTCGCACCGATGGCCGAAGCCGCCGCCGAAACCCACCACGGGACATTGCCCGACGCCACCCGGTTCCGCATCCGCGCCCATTCGGCGGCGGCGGACAACATCGCGCTCTTCTTCGGCGAGGACATCTTCATCGCCATCGCCTCGATCCTGCTGATCAAGGGCTTCCTCGAACAGAACGGCATCATCCTCCAGCCGCTGGAGCTGTCGGTCTGGGCCATTCCGACGGCGGTGGTCGCGCTGCTGGTCCACGGAACGCGCCTGCTGCTGCTCGATCGTCGCATCGCGCGTGAGGTCCGGCTCGACGAGGGCCCCGGCGGTATCGTCGAGGTGACGGAGGCCCGACCATGATCACCCTGACCTGGGTCTACATCCTGGCCGGCCTGATCTTCATGGCCTTCGCCTGGATGAGCGTGACCGATCGCGAAAACCCCAAACGCCTGCGCAACGCCGCCTTCTGGGGCCTGATGGCGGTCAGCTTCCTGTTCGGGAGCTATCTCGGTGATCTCGGCAACGGCATCCTGCTGGTCGGGCTGGTGCTGATAGGCGGCATCGGTGGGCTGGGACAGGGTCGGCCCGCCACCACCTCGCCCGAGGAACGCCGGACCCTGGCCGCCCGGTTCGGGAACAGGCTGTTCATTCCCGCCCTGATCATCCCGGCGACAGCCCTGTTGGGCACGCTGGTGCTCGCCAAGATCGAGATCGGCGGACGGCCCCTGTTCGACGCCAAGGACCCGACCCTGATCGCGCTCGGCCTCGGCGTCCTGCTGGCCCTCGTCGTCGCCATGGCCATGTTCCGGCCGCCCGCCACCGCCCCGCTTCAGGAAGGCCGTCGGCTGATGGACGCGGTCGGCTGGGCCGCCATCCTGCCCCAGATGCTGGCCGCGCTCGGTGCCGTCTTCGCCCTGGCCGGGGTGGGTCAGGTGGTCGGAGGCCTGGTCGCCGACGTCATCCCCATGAACGGGCCGCTGATCGCCGTCGTCGCCTATTGTCTGGGGATGGCCCTGTTCACCTTCATCATGGGCAATGCGTTTGCGGCCTTTCCGGTCATGACGGCAGCGATCGGCCTGCCGTTCGTAATCCTGCAGTTCGACGGCGACCCGGCCATCGTCTGTGCCATCGGGATGCTGTCCGGCTTCTGCGGGACCCTGCTGACGCCGATGGCGGCCAACTTCAACGTGGTCCCGGCCAACCTTCTGGAGCTGCCCGACCGGAACGCCGCCTTCAACGGCGTGATCCGGGCCCAGGCCCCGACCGCCCTCGCCATGCTGGGGGCCAATATCGTCCTGATGTACGCCCTGGCGTTCCGGTTTTGACGGTGGTTGTTTCACAAACACCTTCATCCTCGGGCCTGTCCCGAGGATCCAGACTCCCGGTGCCTGAAATCTTGCCCGGGTTTCAACGCGCCGCCTCAACTGATCCGACGGTGTTTCTGGATCCTCGGGACAAGCCCGAGGATGACGGATGGGGAGGAAGGTCATGACCCGGCTGACCCCCGAAATCGCTGTCCTCTACGCCTCCACGGCGCTTGGCCACGTCACCCGCGAATACCCCAACAAGCTCGACCACGTCATGGCTGGACCGGAGGACGCCAGGGGTCCGCGCGCCCTGCATCCCGTCTTCTTCGGCAGTTTCGACTGGCACAGTTGCGTTCATGGCTGGTGGACCCTGTTCACCCTCTATCGCCTGCATCCCGACATGGCCGAGGCCCCGCGCATCGCCGCCCTGGCCGACGACCTGTTCACGGATGCCAACATCGCCGTCGAGGTCGCCTATCTGGCCCGCCCCGAAGGCCGGGGGTTCGAGCGGCCCTACGGCTGGGCCTGGCTTTTGATGCTGCAAGCCGAACTCGACCGGCATTCGACGTCCGAGGGCCGCCGCTGGGCCGGGACGCTGAAGCCCCTGGCCGATGCGTTTGCGCGCAGACTGAAAGCCTATCTGCTGGTCGCCACCTATCCGGTGCGGGTCGGCACCCACTACAACTCCGCCTTCGCGCTCAGGCTGGCCATCGAATACGCCGACGCGATCGGCGACCGCCCCCTGGCCACGCAGTGCCGCAGGAAGGCCGTCGAATGGCATTCGGCCGACCGCGACTGCCAGGCCTGGGAACCGTCGCAGGACGAGTTCCTGTCGCCTGCGCTGATGGAGGCCGAACTGATGCGGGTCGTCTTGGGCGACGGTTTTCCCGCCTGGTTCGACGCCTTCCTGCCCCGCGTCGCCACGCGAGACCCCGCCACCCTGTTCCGTCCCGCCTCGGTCAGCGACCGGTCGGACGGCAAGATCGCGCATCTGGACGGGTTGAACCTCAGCCGCGCTTGGTGCTGGCGCGGGATCGCGGGGGCCTTGCCCGCCGGTCATGCGGCTCGATCCGTCGCGCTCGAAGCCGCCGACACCCACCTGACCGCCGCCCTGCCTCAGGTCACCGGCGACTATATGGGCGAGCACTGGCTGGCCAGTTTCGCCCTGCTGGCCCTGACGGCCTAACATGACGAAACCGTAACCTCGCCAATCCGGCGAACTTGCCGCTAGATGCCGCCCTGTCCGGATTTCGAGGTGTCCATGATGAAGCGCGTGTTGTTGACGACGGTGGCGGTGCTGGCCATGGCGGCCCAGGCGCCGATGGGGGCCCTGGCCCAGACGCAGAATCCGCCTGCACCCGCCCCGACGCCCGCGCCGGCCCCCGAGCCTGCTCCGCCGTCGCCCTCGCCCGAGAACCCCACCCCCGCCCCGGTGCTGGAAACCGGCGAGACCGCCGCCACCCCTCCGCTGCCCAGGCCGGACGACAAGCCCAAATGGGACGTCAACAATCCTCCGGGGCCGACCCGCACCGTCAACCTGGACGTCACCGAGGGCACCTGGATGTCGCTGGACGTCAGCCCGGACGGCCAGACCATCGTCTTCGACATGCTGGGTGATCTCTATGTCATGCCGATCACGGGTGGTGAGGCGCGGGCCATCTCGTCCGGCGTCGCCTGGGACATGCAGCCGAAATGGTCGCCGGACGGCCGTCAGATCGCCTTCACCTCCGATCGCGCGGGCGGAGACAACATCTGGGTCATGGACGCCGACGGATCGAACGCGACCCAGGTGTCCAAGGAGAGCTTCCGCCTGGTCAACCAGCCCGACTGGAGCCCCGACGGCCAGTTCATCGTGGGCCGTAAACATTTCACCTCGTCCCGCTCGCTCGGCGCCGGTGAGATGTGGATGTGGCACCGCTCGGGTGGTGGCGGCGTGCAACTGACGACCCGGCGCACGCAGCAGAAGGACACGGGCGAACCCGCCTTCTCGCCCGACGGCCGCTATCTGTATTTCTCGGACGACGCGACGCCGGGGCCGACGTTCGAATACTCCAAGGACGTCAACACCCAGATCTATGTGATCAACCGGCTGGACCGCGAAACGGGCGAGACCGAGGAGTTCCTGTCCGGGCCCGGCGGTTCGATCCGGCCGACGCCGTCGCCGGACGGCAAGTCGCTCGCCTTCATCCGGCGCGTTCGTTACCAGTCGACCCTCTATGTGATGGACATCGAGAGCGGCCGCGAGACGCCGATCTATTCGGGCCTTGATCGCGACCTTCAGGAAACCTGGGCCATCCACGGCGTCTATCCGGCGATCAGCTGGACGCCCGACAACTCTGCCATCGTCTTCTGGGCCGGGGGCAAGATTCGCCGCATCGACGTGGCCTCGAAAGAGGTCGCCGACATTCCCTTCCGCATCACCGACACTCGCCGGGTCGAGCCCGCCGTGCGCCACACGGTCGATGTCGCGCCCGACCAGTTCGACGTGAAGATGCTGCGCTGGGTCCATCCCTCGCCGGACGGGACGAAGGTGGTGTTCGAGGCGCTCGGCAATCTGTGGATCCGCGACCTGACCCCAAACGCTCAGGGGGCCGGCACGGCGCGCCGCCTGACCAGCCAGTCGGACCATTTCGAGCTCTATCCCAACTGGTCGCGCGACGGCCGGTCGATCGTCTACACCACTTGGTCGGACACCGATTTCGGCACGGTGCGGGTCATCCCGGCCTCGGGTGGGACCGGTCGTGTCGTGACGCAGAATCCGGGCCACTATATCGAGCCGACCTTCTCGCCGGACGGCAAGACCATCGTCTATCGCGCCGTGACCGACGGCTTTCTGAGCAGCGGTCTGTGGAGCCGCAATCCGGGCATCTATCGCGTGCCGACGGCGGGCGGCGCCCCCACCTTCATCACCGACGACGGCGGTGCCCCCCAGTTCGGGGCATCGAACGACCGCATCTTCTACGCCGGGCGGGTGGACTCCAGCAGCGCGCTGAAGTCGGTCGATCTGGACGGCAACGAGCCGCGCACCCACCTGACGTCGGAATGGGCCTCGGATTTCGAGGTGTCACCGGACGAGCGCTGGGTCGCCTGGACCGAGCGGTTCAATGCCTATGTCGCGCCGTTCGTCGCGACCGGTCGGCCGGTCGTGGTCGGGGCCAAGGGCGAGGCCCTGCCGCAGTCACGCTTCACCCGCGACGCCGGTGACTGGCTGCAATGGTCGGGCGATTCGACGCGCCTGACCTGGGCCCTGGGGCCAGAGTATTTCTCGCGCAGCGTCGCGGACGCCTTCAAGTTCGTGGAGGGCGCGCCCGAGACCCTGCCCAAGCCGCCCGAGACCGGCATCCAGATCGGCTTCACCGCCACCGCCGACAAGCCGACCGGCCGTCTGGCTCTGACCGGGGCCCGGATCATCACCATGAACGGGGAACAGGTGATCGAGGACGGCGTCATCGTCGTCAACGAGAACCGCATCGAGGCGATCGGGCCCCGCGCCTCGGTCACCGTCCCCGCCGACGCTCTGGTCATGGACATGGCGGGCAAGACCATCATGCCCGGTCTGGTCGACGCCCACTGGCACGGGTCGATGGCCAATGACGAGATCATCCCGCAGCAAAGCCGGGTTGACTATGCGTCCCTGGCCTTTGGCGTCACGACGATCCACGATCCGTCGAACGACACCTCCGAGATCTTCGCCCACTCGGAACTGGCGCGGACCGGCCGGATCGTCGCGCCGCGCATCTTCTCGACCGGGACCATCCTCTACGGTGCCGCGACGCCGTTCACGGCCCAGGTCGAGAGCCTGGACGACGCCCTGTCCACGCTTCGCCGGATGAAGGCGGTCGGGGCCTGGAGCGTCAAGAGCTACAACCAGCCGCGTCGCGATCAACGCCAGCAGATCATCGAGGCCGCGCGCCAGCTGAACATGAGTGTCGTGCCGGAAGGCGGCTCCCTCTACCAGCACAACATGACCATGGTCGTGGATGGCCACACCACGATTGAGCATTCGATCCCGCTGGCGCATCTGTACGATGACGTCCGCCAGCTATGGAGCCAGACGGACGTGGCCTACAACCCGACCCTCGTCGTGGCCTATGGCGGGTCGTACGGCGAAAACTACTGGTACCAGGAGAGCGAGGTCTGGAACGATCCGATCCTGACCCAGTATGTGCCGCGCCGCATTCTCGATGCGCGGGCCCGTCGTCCGGTGACCCTGCCCGACAACGAGTGGAACCACATCGCCATCGCCAGCCAGGCCAAGGCGCTGGGGGACCTGGGGGTCATGGTCGCGATCGGTGCCCATGGTCAGCGCGAGGGCCTGGGGTCTCACTGGGAACTGTGGAACCTGTCGCAGGGCGGCATGACCCCGCTGCAGGCGATCCGCGCCGGCACGATCGGCGGGGCGCGGGCCCTGGGCCTCGACAAGGACGTCGGCTCGCTCGAGGTCGGAAAGCTGGCCGACATGGTCGTGTTGAACGCCAACCCGCTGGAGAACATCCGCAACACGACGTCGATCGCCTACACGGTCGCCAACGGCCGGGTCCACGACAGCCGCATGGACGAGGTCGGCCGTCGCAACCGTCCACGCCAGCCCTTCTGGTTCGCAGACGCGGCGGGCGAGGCGGTTCCGGCAGTGGCAGACGCGGACGCCGACGGGCATGGGCACGGCGGGGACTGACCGCCTGGCCTGAAAGGACTGCTCAAAAAGAATGGGCCGCCCGGCTTGCGCCGGGCGGCCCTGACTCCGTCCGGCCCGAACCCCGCGGGGGTCGGCGGCGGGTCGCGGGGACCAGCCGGGCGGAGTGTCCTTGATCCACACCCGCGTTGCGGGGGGGGGGGCGTCTTCAGCCTTCCAGATCCTGGCCTTCGTCCGGCTCGGGCACGCCCAGCAGTTCGTCGGCGATCTTGTTCTGGGACTTGCGCACCTTGTCCTCGATGGCATCGGCCATGTCGGGGTTGGCCTTCAGGAAGGCGCGGACGTTCTCGCGGCCCTGACCGATGCGCGTCGAGTCATAGCTGAACCATGAGCCGGACTTCTCGATGATCCCGGCCTTCACGCCCAGGTCGATGATCTCGCCCAGCTTGGAGATGCCCTCGCCGTACATGATGTCGAAGATGACCTCGCGGAACGGGGGTGCCACCTTGTTCTTGACCACCTTGACGCGGGTGGTGTTACCGACGACCTCGTCGCGGTCCTTGATCGCGCCGGTGCGACGGATGTCGAGGCGGACGGAGGCATAGAATTTCAGCGCATTGCCGCCCGTGGTCGTTTCGGGGGAGCCGTACATGACGCCGATCTTGTGCCGGATCTGGTTGATGAACAGCACGATGCAGTTGGACTTGGAGATCGACGCCGTCAGCTTGCGCAGGGCCTGCGACATCAGGCGAGCCTGAAGACCCGGCAGGCTGTCGCCCATCTCGCCCTCGATTTCGGCACGGGGCGTCAGGGCGGCGACCGAGTCGACCACCACGATATCCACGGCGCCCGAGCGCACCAGGGTGTCGACGATCTCCAGCGCCTGTTCGCCCGTGTCGGGCTGGGACACCAGCAGGTCGTCCAGGTTCACGCCCAGCTTCTGAGCATAGCCGGGATCCAGCGCGTGTTCGGCGTCGACGAAGGCGGCGGTGCCTCCGGCCTTCTGGATCTCGGCCACCGTATGCAGGGCCAGGGTCGTCTTGCCCGAGCTTTCCGGCCCGAACACCTCGATCACCCGTCCGCGCGGCAGGCCGCCGATGCCCAGCGCGATGTCCAGACCGAGCGATCCGGTCGAGACCGAGGGGATCACAGCGACCACCCCGCCCTTGCCGAGTTTCATCACCGAACCCTTGCCGAAGGCGCGATCGATCTGTGCGATCGCGGCCTCCAGGGCGCGCTGCTTGTCGCCGTCTTCCTTGCCAACCAATTTCAATGCCGCCTGCGAAGCCATCTTACCCGTCTCCCTTGCCATGATTCCCATCGATGCTTGGGAGAGACCCGCCACGGACCCGCTCCCTGTGAACAGATGTAGAACACGGCTCGCGAAAGTTGCCAAGACGTTCCGTGGAATAAAAGCGGAACATCTGGGCCGGCACGACCGATTCTGACGTGTCGAGACCTCGCCGTCAGGTTTTGTAAGTCCCAGCCCGGTTGTGTTCGCGCAACGGTGTGCGGCGAAAATCACGGAGCCCGATCATGACCCTGACCCGTCGCCACCTCGGACTGGGCGCGCTGGCGCTGAGCGCGACCGCCACCCTGCCGGCCGTATCCCGCGCGGCAAGCTTCAACATCCGCATGACCGGCCAGTATCCCCATATCCTGCGCGGGGCTGCCTTCGCCATTCCGACCTATCACGTCAATTTCGTCACCTCCCAGCAGGCCACCTCTGTGGCCAGCATCAGCGCGCGCACACGGCTGTCGCTGGTGATGGAGGGTCCGACCCAGGCCACGATGCGGGCCCTGACGAACGCGGCCTATGCCGACCTGCGCACCCAGATGGAGGCGGCGGGACTGAGTGTGTTGCCCATCGACGAGACCCGCCGGATGGTCCAGGCGGGCGGGCTGGCCGAACTGCCCGGCAACGTCCAGATCGACGGGATCGGCCCGGGGGTCACCATCGGTTCCAGCCTGCGCAAGGGCTGGGCGACCTTCGGGCCGGACGCGGCGCCGGCCCTGACGCCCCTGGTCAATATGCGGGGGTCCGGCCAGGGCGGGTTCGCGGCGATCGGAGCCATGGCGGCGCTGAACGCCCTGGGTCCCGTGCTGCGTCAGCCGGGGATGGCGGACAAGGTCGCCTTCGCGCCGTCCCTGGTGCTGGATTTCGCCCGTATGGACGCCCGTCGGCCGGGCCTGTTCGGCGGCGCCGCCTCGGTCGGCGGAAACATCGCCTTCGGGCTTCTGCAGGCGTCGCGGGTCCTGTCGCACAAGGGCGCCGCGCGGGGCGGCGGCATGGCGGGCGCCTTCGGACCGCGAGAGGACGTCTTCGTCGACCCCCCCTTCGCGACGGTGGTCGAAGGGGGGGCCGCGGTACGCGCGGGACCCAGTTTCTCCGACACCGTCGATGCCAACTACCAGGCGATCCAGCGGGCGCGCGGCGACGCGGTGATGATCGATGTGCCGGTCTGGGAAGGCCTCGTGCGCGATGCCTACCGCAGCTACAACGCGGCCATCGTCGCGACCGTCCGGTCCATGCAGGCCTGATTTCAGCCCTGGGCGGCGGCGGGCGGCTCGGCCTCCATCGGCTCGGCGAACCGCGCCGTCAGCGACACCCCGCAGGCCAGGATCAGACAGGCGGCCGCCGCGCCGGCCAGTCTGCGCGCGCCCTCCTGCGGGGCCAGGGGCCGTGCGAACATCAGCACCAGCAGGGTCAGGGGCGCCAGCACCCCCGGCAGGTCCATGCCGATGCCCAGGAAGACGGGGTGGGCCAGATAGACGATCCATGCGCCGCCCAGGGCCGTGATGACGGCCGGGGCGACCAGCGATGCCGTGCTCTTCAACCGGGCTCCGATCACGGCCGATACGGCGGCAGCGACGGCGGCCAGCAGGCCGGGCCAGGTCAGCAGAAAGGCCGCAGTCGGGGCCACCACCTGGACCACGACGCCCAGAGCCAGCACCAGAGCGATCAGCCCCAGCCACCCGCCCCAGGGCGACCTGGTGGTTCCCGGACCCCAGAGGCTCAGCGCGATGGCGACCACCGCAGCCCCGACCACGATCGGATTGAACCCGCCCAGCAGTGTCGCGGCAAAGGCAGACATCAGCACAGCCCCTGCGATCACCCGCCGTCCGACCCGGTCCCGGCCGGCGAGCATGGCCAGACCCACCGCCAGTACCGTCAGCCCGACGCCGGCCTCGATCCACGGCAGCCGCGCCAGCAGCACATAGTAGGCGTCGGCCGATCCGGCGCGGCTCGACATCGGCCCGGCCAGAAGCCGTACGGCCTGGGTCAGGACCAGCCCGGCCGCGATCACCCAGACCCCACCCAGCATCCCGCGCCCGACCTCGATCGCCGTCACCCCCGTCGCGTGTCGTCCGCCCCAGAAGGCGAACAGGCCGAGCGCGCCCGCCAACGCCAGCATCACCCATCCCGTCGCCGGCGCATGGGCCACGATCGTCTGCCCCAGAATGTCGGCATAAACGCGGGGCTCGGTCGCGCGGGGCAGGGTGGGGCTGCGCAGGAAGGCGTCGGTGGCCTCCAGCGCCTGGGAGCCGATATGCTGGACACTGCCCTGATCCAGGGCCTCCGGCGTCGAGGTCGGCGAATGGTACTGGGCCGGGCGGCCGATGAAGGCCAGGTTGATCCCCGCGATGCCACGCTCCCGCGACACGGTGAAGTCGGTGCCGTTGGGCATCAGCTCATAGACCAGCACCGCCAGGGAGTTCGAGGTCGCGCCGCCGTCGGCACGCGCGGACGTGCGCGCGAACAGGTCGATGGTCTGGCGATTGCCGGGCCCGGTCTCGAACATCATCGCCCGCCCGCCGCCGCCCCGCGCCTCCAGATTGACCACGGCCCCGATGTGGGCGGGCAGGGACGAGGCCTTGAAGAAGCTGACCGCCCCGTCCAGGGCCAGTTCCTCGGCGTCGGTCATCAGCACGATCAGGTCGCGTTCCGCCGGCCCCCGCGCCTTGATCGCGCGCACGGACTCCAGGATGGCGGCGACCCCCGTCGCGTCGTCGGCGGCTCCCGGCGAATCCAGATCGCTGTCGTAGTGGGCCATCATCAGCACGGCCGGCGCGTTCGGATTCCGACCCGGCAGGATGCCGACGATGTTGACGGGCAGGGCGGTGGGATCGAGGCCCCAGCGGGTCAGGCGACGCTGACCCTGCGCCGACATCTCGCCCACCTGCAGCGCGGGCGTCAGACCCAGGGCCGTCATCCGCTGCACCAGATACGCCTGAACCCGCGCATGATCCGGCGACGACACGGGATGCGGCCTCTGCGCCATCTCGCGCACATCGACCATGGCCCGGGCGGCGGAGAAGGTCGTGGGCGATGCGGTCGCCGGACGCGGCTGGGGCGTCTGCAGGCTGACGACCCCCAGGATCAGCGCCAGGACCAGTGAACCGATAAGCAGGCCAAGCCGCATGTGACATCTCCCCCGATCAAGCGATGCTAGGCGAGAGAGGCGATCGCGTCGATCCGGGTTTATCGCGGACCTGGATCGATCGGCATACCGTCTGACGCTTCGCGTGCGCTTGCGGGATCAGGCCGCGACGCGATGGTGTTCGGGGGCGTAGTTGGGGTCCTGTCCGGCGACCTGGATCCGCTCTCCGGCATACAGGCGATCGATGTCTTCGGCGGGCACAGGCCGGCTGGCGAGATAGCCCTGGAACTCGTTGCAGCCGACAGCCGCCAGGCGCAGCCACTGATCGGAGGTTTCGACCCCCTCGGCAATGACCCGCATGTTCAACGACCGGCCCAGCTGCACGATGGACTTGACCAGGACGTCGGCGGACCGGGACTGACCCATGTCGATGACGAAAGAGCGATCGATCTTGATCTTCCCGATCGGGAAGCGGCTCAGGTAGGACAGGCTGGAATAGCCGGTGCCGAAGTCGTCGATGGCGATCGAGAACCCCGCCTCGCGCAGGGCATCCAGGCGGGCCGACGCGCCCTGGCCGCGATCGACCAGAATTCCTTCGGTCAGTTCCAGTTCGATGCCCGAAGGGCTCACTCCCGTGTCGCTGGCAAGCGCGAGAATCCGGCCAGTGAACGTGGGGTCTTTCAGCTGCAAGGCCGAGATGTTCACCGCCATCTTCAGGTCCGGCCAGCGCAGACTGTCCCTGAAAGCCTGGCTCAGGGTGAAGGCGCTCAGGCTTTCGATCAGGCCGGACTCCTCGGCCAGGGGCACGAAGACAGCCGGAGAAACCGGGCCGAACTCCGCCGAGGTCCAGCGGACCAGAGCCTCGACCCCGATCATGGAGCGGTTGCGATCGACCTGGGGCTGATAGACCATGCTGAGGGTGCCCGCCTGGATATCGCGGCGCAGCGCATCGACGAGCCCGCGTCGGCGGCGCAGGGCTTCGTCCATGGCCGGCTCGTACAGGGCGAATCGGCCACGGCCGTCGCGTTTGGCTGCAAACAGCGCCAGATCGGCCTTGCGCAGCGCCTCTCCGGCATCGGCATCCGTGGCGTCAGCCACGGCGACACCGATGGTGGCAGTCAACTGGAACCGCCCGATGCTGAGGGCGTAGGGTCGGGCAAGACTCTTCAGGGTCCGTTCGGCGCTGTCGCGGATCTGTTCCGGGTCCGTCTCGAACTGGATCAGGGCGAACTCGTCACCCGCCAGACGGTAGCACAGGCCCTGCTGACCGGCGATGCGCCGCAACCGGCGGGCCACGGTCTTGAGCAGTTCGTCGCCCACCGCGTGGCCGCTGATGTCGTTGAGTTCCTTGAAGTTATCCAGATCGATCGAATACAGCGCATAGCCCGGTCCGCCGGTTGCTACGGTCGTGAACGCCTCGGACAGCCGCAAATCCATCGCGCGGCGATTGCCCAGGCCGGTGAGTGCGTCATGGTAGGCGATATGCAGGGCCCGTGCCTCGCTGGCGACCACCGCCTTGGTCGCCGCGTGGTTCTTCCGGTAGGCGACCAGGGCCACCGCCAGAAGACCGGCCAGGATAGCCAGCACGATGGGCAGGAACTTGCCCAGGAGCCTGCTGCCCGGCTGCTGCGGCGTCCAGTCCAGGGTAGCGACGGTGCGGCCGGCGGAGTTTGTAATGCCTGCGTGAGCCTGGTTGGGCTCCAGGCGGGTGTCGTTGTGGTGCAGATGCGTGTCCGCCAGCATATACCGCTGGCCAAAGGACTCCACGAAGGCGGGATCCACGACCCGTCCTGTCAGGATGATGGGCGCACGCCCCGCCTTGATCCTCGCCGTTCCGAAATCCGGCTGGACTAGTGTGGCGGACAGGATGACCAGGTCGTTGCCGATCACGTCGGAGGCGTTGGCGACGATCGCGGCCTCGGGTTCGGCACCCGGATTGGCGCGGTGGGTTGACCGGTCTGCCTCCCTGCGACGGACCTCCGAGACGATCCGCGCAGCGGGTCCGGCCAGTCGGTCGTAATCCCCCAGGGCGGCGTCCTTGCCGTCTGACATGCCGTAGATGGGCCTGTCGCGCGCATCGAGCACCCAGGAGAATGCGAAGCCGTTGGTGACGTGCAGATAGGTACCCACATT
>NZ_JBIIAY010000082.1:0-13974 GCF_044239655.1 Brevundimonas sp. | reverse complement strand
AATCCGGCGCCACCGCCATCGAATACGGCCTGATCGCCGCCCTGATCGCCGTCGTCATCATCTCGGCCGTCACCACGCTCGGCACCACGATCTCCGCCAAGTTCGCGGCCGTCACCACCGGCATGACCGGCGCCTGATAGGCCCAGGCCGAAACATCTTGAAGCCGGCCAGGGGGGCCGGGGTGGAAACACCCCGGCCCCTCGTCTGTCTGTGCCGCATCAAAGGGATGAACGTCGCGATAACCCTCTTCGCCGACCCAACCTTAACCGTTGCCCCCCATTGTTCGAACACGCCGGAGCTGACGCTGCGGCCCTATCAGTCAGCGTTCGCCCCCTCCAGACCAAGGACACCTACATGACCAAGTTCATCTCCAAGTTCGTTGCCGACGAATCCGGCGCCACCGCCATCGAATACGGCCTGATCGCCGCCCTGATCGCCGTCGTCATCATCGCCGCCGTGACCACCCTCGGCACGACCATTTCGTCCAAGTTCGAGGCCGTCACCACCGGCATGACCGGCGCCTGATACCGCCAGTCCAGTAAAGTCTTGAAGCCAGCGAGGGCCGGAGCGGAAACGCTCCGGCCCTTTGCCTTGTCCGGCCCGGAAACCGGGTCTTAACGGGACCGAGGCTAGAGGTGGATCATGGACACCGTGACCCTGCTGCTTCTGAGCCTGCTGCCCGGTCTGACGATCGCAGCGGGCCTTCGTGACCTGACCACGATGACGATCCCGAACTGGATTTCGGCGGCCCTGATCCTGGGCTTTTTCCCAGCCGCCTTCATGGTCGGGTTGAGCCCCATGAGCGTACTGGTCCATGTCGGTATCGCCGCCGGTGCCCTGTTCGTCGGGATGGGGCTGTTCGCAGCCCGGATCATCGGCGGCGGCGACGCCAAGCTGATGGCGGCGGCCTGTCTGTGGCTGGGGCTGAGCGGCTCGGGCGCCTTCATGCTGTGGACCGGCGTAGCGGGCGGCCTGTTCTGCCTTATGCTGATCTTCGCCCGCACCCAGGTCCGGCCCTATGTCGCCGGCGGCCCCGACTGGGTCCACCACCTGCTCGAGCCCAAGGGCGACATTCCCTACGGCGTCGCCATCGCCGTCGGCGTGCTGATGGCGTTTCCGTCGAGTGCGCTACTGACGACCTTCGCATCGGGAACCTGAAGCGATTCCGCGCTTAGGAGCGCGTTAACCCGCAGCCTTCATTCTCGTTAACGGCAGAGGCCGGGGGACCGATTCCACGCGCGCTCCCATCCTGCCGGAGACCGTCATGAAGCCCGCCAAGATCGCCGTCATCTGTATCGCCGC
Organism: Brevundimonas sp.; assembly: GCF_044239655.1. Classification (GTDB taxonomy): domain Bacteria; phylum Pseudomonadota; class Alphaproteobacteria; order Caulobacterales; family Caulobacteraceae; genus Brevundimonas. Next base: position 12,672 of record NZ_JBIIAY010000082.1, on the reverse strand, counting down.
CGTCGCGGCCATCGGCCTGGCCTTCGTCGTGCGCGCCATGGGCTCTTCGGGCGGACAGCCCGTCGCCACGGCCACCGCAGGCCCCGCCGTTCCCGCCAGGCCCATGGCCAAGGTGCTGGTCGCCGCCCGCGACCTGGACCCCGGAAAGCGGCTGGAAGACGCCGACCTGACCTGGAAGGAATGGCCGGTCGACGAGGTCAACCCCGCCTTCATCACCGACGGCACCACCCCCATTCCCGTCCCCCCGACCACCGGAGAGGCCGCAGCGGCCGCCGGGGCTCTGGAAGGTGCAGCCGCCAAGCCGGCCGGTGCCGTCGCCTCGGTCACCCGCGCCGCCACCGACATGGCCACGGGCGGCGCCAAGGCCGACTATTTCGGATCGGTCGTGCGCGAGCCCATCCTGGCCGGCGAACCCATCGTGGCCCGCAAGATCGTGCGCGCCGGCGACAGTGGATACCTGGCCGCCTATCTGGAGCCCGGGATGCGGGCCATGGCCATCAAGGTCTCGGTCGAGACGGCGGCCGGCGGCTTCATCCTGCCCGGCGACCGGGTCGACGTCCTGCTGACCCAGCAGACCACCCTGTCCAACCTGGACGGTGCCAGCCAGGCCTCCAAGTTCCGATCCTCGATGGTGATGCAGAACGTCAAGGTTCTGGCCATCGACCAGACCACCCGCGCCGGTGAGGACGAACAGTCGGTCGTCGGTGCCACCGCCACCCTGGAACTGCGGCCCTCCGATTCCGAGGCCCTGGCCCTGGCCAAGTCCGAGGGCGAGCTGTCGCTGGTGTTGCGTTCCTATGCCGACACCGCCGGGCCTTCGGGCCGGGTTCAGGCGCCGCGTGAATCCTCCGCCGTCCGCATCTTCCGTGGCGGCGCTCCCGAAACGGTCGTGATCCCGTGAGAGGTTCGATGACATCCAGACTGCGCCCGACCTGGCTGCGCCGCGCAGGCGTGGCGGCCTCGGCCCTGCTGATCGGCGCATCGTCCCTGATGCCCGCAACGACCGTGGCCCAGACGGCGCGCACCGTTTCGGCGGGCGGCGAGGCACAGTTGGTCAACCTGCCGCGCGGGTCGTCGTTTGCGGTGGACCTGCCCGCCGACGCCCATGACGTCATCATCTCCAACCCGGCGATCGCCGAGGCCCTGACCCATTCGCCGCGTCGCGTGACCGTGATCGGCGTCGCGCCCGGCCAGACCGACGCGGTCTTCTTGGACGCCTCGGGCCGGACCATCCTGTCGCTGCGGGTCCGGGTCGATGCGGGCGTCTATGCCCTTCAGGACACCATCAACCGGATCGCGCCGGGCTCTCAGGCCCGTGCCGAGGCCGTCAACGACAGCATCATCCTGACCGGTCTTGTGACCAGCCCGGCCGAGGCCGACCGGATCGTCCAGATCGCCCGCGCCTTCGTGTCCGCGCCCGAGAAGGTCATGAACATGATGAGCGTCGCCGAGAGCGACCAGGTCACGCTCAAGGTCCGGGTCGTCGAGATCCAGAGAAACGCCATCAAGCAGCTGGGCTTCAACACCTCGGCGGTGCTGGGTCAGCTGGGCGACGCCCAGTTCCTGATCGGCCAGGCGGCCAGCTTCGGCGTCAACGGCGCCCTGCTGGGCGGAATTTCAGCCGGATCGTCGATCGACACGACGCGCAACTATCAGCTGGAACGTCCCTGCGGCTATGCAGCGGCTCCGGCTCAAATGTGCCCGTTCGTGGCCAATGGCATTGAAGACTCGCCCAACTGGGATGTCGCCCAGCCCGGCACCGGTCCCGGCGAGCGCGATCTGAACCAGGGCAATGCGACCATCAAGGCGTTCGAGCGGGTCGGACTGGTCCGCACCCTGGCCGAACCCAACCTGACCGCCGTATCGGGCGAGGCCGCGACCTTCCTCGCCGGCGGCGAGTTCCCGGTGCCCTCGGGCCGCGACCAGCAGGGCAATGTCAGCGTCGAATACAAGCCTTACGGCATCAGCCTGGCCTTCCGTCCGGTCGTCCTGACCGGTGGCCGTATCTCGATGCAGATCAAGGTCGAGGTCTCCGAACTGACCAGCCAGGGCGGCTTTACGCTCGGGGCCGGCACGGTCGGTGCCCTGACGCTTCAGGGTCTTCAGGTTCGCCGCACCGAAAGCACCGTCGAGCTGCCGTCCGGCGGGTCGATGATGATCGCCGGCCTGCTCCAGGAACAGACCCGCCAGGCCATCGACGGCCTGCCCGGGACGACGACCGGCATCCTGGGATCGCTGTTCCGGTCGCGCGACTATCTGTCGGGCGAGACCGAACTGGTGGTGATCGTCGAGCCCTATATCGTCACCCCGACCTCGCCGGGCCGGATGCAGACGCCCGCCGATGGCCTGCGCATCGCCACCGACATCCAGACCACCTTCTTCGGCCAGCTGAACCAGACCTATGGCAGCCCCGCCCCGACCGCCGTCGCCGGCGTCGGCTGGCAGGGCCCGGTCGGCTATGTGATCGAGTGAGCCCCATGATCGGCAGAACCGTCCGCACCGTCCTTCTCGCCGCCGTCGCCTCGGCGTCTCTGGCCGCCTGTATGGGTGGCCCGGCCGGGGGCGAGGGGCCCATGCCCCTGACTCCGACGTCGCGCTATTCGCTCCAGGTCGAGCCTGGCGTCGACCGGATCGCCCTGGCGGTTCGCGAGGACGGCGTATCTCCGGCCCAGCAGGCGGCCCTGGGTGCCCTGATCCGTCGGTTCGGCGCCGAGCGCGCCACGGCCCTGCGTATCCAGGCACCCGGCGGCGGCGACGTGGTCGCGGGCGATTTCGCCTACAGGATCAAGGCGGCGCTGGAGCATGGCGGCGTTCCGGGACACCTGATCCAGATCGAGGGCTATGACGCGCCGGACGCACGCGCACCGGTCCTGGTCGGGTTCGAGACCCTGGAGGCCGTGGTGCCCCAGTGCGGGCTTCAGTGGAACAATCTGGCGCGCACCGCCCGCAACGAGACCTCCTCGAACTTCGGCTGCGCGGTCAACGCCAACCTGGCGTCCCAGATCGCCAATCCGCGCGACATCGTCACGCCGCGCAACATGACCGCCTCCGACCAGGGCCGACGCGCCGTGGTCTTTGACAACTACCGCAAAGGCGAAGCCACCGCGGCCCCTCAAGAAGACCTGATCGCGAACGAGCGGGTCTCGCAGGCGGTGGACTGAGCGAATCATGAGTAACGCCTTCGCTCCACGCAGCTATGAGGCTTTCGAGGACGAGTTTGACCTGGACGGCGAGTTCGCGCCGGGGGCTGCGGGCGCGCGCGAGCCGCTGCAGTTCATGGCCCCGGCCGGAGCCTCGCCCCAGGCCGCTGCAATGCCACAGGTCACCGCCCTGCCCCAGGCCGGCGGCATGCCCGCATCCATGCCGGCGCCTGGCTACAACCCCGTGGGCGAGATGATCGCCGGGGCCCAGACCGCTTTGGCCCCCGCCCCCATGCAGACCGCCCCCGTTCACACGGCCGCGTCGCTGGGCGCGCCGATAGGGGCCGAGGTGTCGGTGCCGCGCATCGCCATCCACGTCTTCGCCGAACGCCAGGACACCCTGGCCGCCGCCGAGCGGGCAGGCCAGGACCGTCGTCTGTCGCGCGCCACGACCCAGATCCGCGTCGGCGGTGTTCCCGCCGCGGTCGAGGCCTATCATCACGAGCCGACGCCGCCGCTCATCATCGTCGAATGCCTGACCGATCCGCATTCGCTGCTGGCCCAGGTCGACGCCCTGGCCGAGGTCTGCGACGCGGGCACCAAGGTGGTGGTCATCGGTGCCTCCAATGACATCATCCTGTTCCGCGAGCTGATGCGGCGTGGGGTCTCGGAATATCTGGTCGCCCCGATCCAGCCGCTGCAGCTGATCGCGGCCATTGGCGGCCTGTTCGCCGACCCGGCCATGCCCTTCGTCGGCCGTTCGATCGCCTTCGTCGGCGCACGCGGCGGAGCGGGATCGTCCTCGGTCGCTCACAACACCGCCTATGCCATGTCCGAGCGGATTGGTGCCAACACCGTCATCGTCGACTATGACCTGCCGTTCGGCACGGCGGGGCTCGACTTCAATCAGGACCCGCTGAACGGCGTCGCCGACGCCCTGGGTCAGCCCGACCGGCTGGACGCCACGCTTCTGGACCGGATGATGGTCCGCTGCACCGACAAGCTGAGCCTGTTCGCGGCGCCCGCCACCTTGGACGTCGACTGGGACATCTCGCCCGACGCGTTCGAAGAGGTGACCAGCCGGATTCGTTCGACGGCACCCTTCGTGGTGCTGGACCTGCCGCACCTGTGGTCCGGCTGGATGCGCAAGACCCTGATCGCCGCCGACGAGGTCGTCGTGGTGGCGACGCCCGATCTGGCATCCTTGCGCAACGCCAAGAACATGATGGACCTGATCCGCGCCGGACGTCCCAACGACGCCCCGCCCCGACTGGTGCTCAACCAGATGGGGATGCCGGGCCGACCGGAAATCCCGGCCAAGGATTTCGGCGCCGCCCTGGGGGTCCACCCCAGCCTGATCATTCCGTTCGACGCCAAGCTGTTCGGAGCCGCCGCCAACAACGGCCAGATGATCATCGACGCCGGCGCCAAGTCCAAGGCGGCCGACGCCTTCCAGACCCTGGCCCAGATCGTCTCGCGTCGCGAACTGCCCGCCGTCGCGGGTCCGAAGGGCAAGGCCTCGGCCAAGGCCCCGTCGGAGAGCAAGTCGCTCTTCGGCAAGCTGTTCAAGAAGCGCTGACGGTCCCGCCGTGTTCGGTAAACGCACAGGATCGTCCAGCCCCTCGGCCTCCATGGCTCCTGCACGGCCTGCGCCGGAGCAGCCGGATCAGGGCGTCCAGACCCAGGCCTTCGCCTTTGCCGACGAAGCGCCCCAGCCGGCCCAGGCTTTCGGAACGGGCGGCACGGCGCGGCCGGCCGACCCGTCGGGCGGGGCCGATCGGCTGGATGCCCTGGCGGCCCGGCCCAAGCCCGCCGCCTCTGCACCCCCTCCGCCGTCGAACGGCCCCGGCCCCAAGGCCACGCCCGCCTTCGAACAGCTGAAGAAGGCCCAGGCGGTCACCGAGATCGTCCGCGAGCAGAGCGACTACTACCACGCCACGAAGACGACCATCTTCAACGCGTTGATGAACACCATCGACCTGTCGCAGCTGGCCCAGCTGGACACCAAGGCGGCGTCCGAGGAAATCCGGGATATCGTCGCCGAGCTGGTGGCGATCAAGAACGTCTCCATGTCGGTCGCCGAGCAGGAGCATCTGGTCCAGGACATCGTCAATGACGTGCTAGGCTATGGGCCGCTGGAACCGCTGCTGGCGCGCGACGACATCGCCGACATCATGGTCAACGGCGCCGGCCGGGTCTTCATCGAAGTGAACGGCAAGGTCCAGCTGACCAACGTCCGCTTTCGCGACAACACCCAGCTGATGAACATCTGTCAGCGGATCGTGTCGCAGGTCGGCCGCCGCGTGGACGAAAGCTCCCCGATCTGCGACGCCCGCCTGCCGGACGGCTCCCGCGTCAACGTCATCGCCCCGCCGCTGGCCATCGACGGCGCGACCCTGACGATCCGGAAGTTCAAAAAAGACAAGCTGACGATGAAGAACCTGGTGGAGTACGCCTCCATCAGCCCGGAAGGCGCCCGTGTCCTGGGCGTAATCGGCGCCTGCCGATGCAATGTGGTCATCTCGGGCGGTACGGGTTCGGGCAAGACGACGCTGCTGAACACCCTGACCGCCTTCATCGACCCGACCGAGCGGGTCATCACCTGCGAGGACGCGGCCGAGCTTCAGCTGCAGCAGCCGCACGTGGTCCGCCTGGAAACCCGCCCGCCCAACCTTGAGGGCCAGGGCGCCATCCACATGCGCGACCTGATCAAGAACTGTCTGCGGATGCGGCCCGAACGCATCATCGTCGGCGAGGTCCGGGGGCCTGAGGCGTTCGACCTGTTGCAGGCCATGAACACCGGCCACGACGGCTCCATGGGCACCCTGCACGCCAACAGCCCGCGCGAGGCCCTGGCCCGGATGGAATCCATGATCACCATGGGCGGATACGGCCTGCCGTCCAAGACGATCCGCGAGATGATCACCGGCTCGGTCGATGTCATCATCCAGGCCGCGCGCCTGAGAGACGGGTCGCGCCGCATCACCCACATCACCGAGGTGGTCGGGCTGGAAGGCGACGTGATCGTGACCCAGGACCTGTTCGTCTATGAGATCACCGGCGAGGACGCGAACGGCAAGATCATCGGCCGCCACCGCTCAACCGGCATCGCCCGTCCCCGCTTCTGGGACCGCGCCCGCTATTACGGGCTGGAGCGCGAACTGGCCGAAGCCCTGGACGCGGCGGAGTAGGCGGCGATGCTTCCCATCCTCGCGGCCATCCTGGCGTTCGTGACCATCGGCGGCCTGGGCTGGGTCCTGGTCGGCGGCGACGATTCCTCGACCCAGGCGCTGAAACGTGCCCAGGGCCTGGGGACCCGGACCCCGAACGCCAATCGAAAGGCCGCCCAGGCCGCCGTCGCCAACACGCCCGAAGCGCGCCGCAAGGCGATCCACGACCAGCTCAAGGAGGCCGACCGCAAGGAGCGCAAGGCCCGCATGACCATGGCCGCCAAGCTGAAGCAGGCGGGCCTGACCATGCCGATCCGGACCTTCTGGATCATCAGCGCGGGTCTGGCCGTCACGGCCCTGCTGTTGCCCCTGCTGCTCGGGGCCAACATCGTGCTGTGCCTCGGTCTGGCCGTCGTCTTCGGGGCGGGCCTGCCGCGCTGGATCGTCGGCTTCATCGGCAAGCGCCGCCGCAACAAATTCTCGCTCGAGTTCGCCAACGCCGTCGACGTCATCGTGCGCGGCATCCGGTCCGGCCTGCCGGTCCAGGAATGTTTCCGGATCATCGCCCGCGAAAGCCCGTCGCCCCTGGGGCCCGAGTTCCAGCGGCTGGTCGAGGGACTGGGCGTGGGCCTGACCCTGCCCCAGGCGCTGGACAAGATGTACGAGCGGATGCCGACCGCCGAGCTGCGCTTCTTCGCCATCGTCATCGCCATCCAGCAGAAGACCGGCGGCAACCTGGCCGAAGCTCTCGCCAACCTGACCACCGTGCTGCGCGCGCGCCGGATGATGGCCGAAAAGATCAAGGCCCTGTCGTCCGAAGCCATGGCCTCGGCCGGCATCATCGGCTCCCTGCCCCCCGTGGTCATGGGGCTCGTCTTCATCACGACCCCTGCTTACATCATGCTGCTGTTCACCGACCCGCGCGGTCAGGTGATGCTGCTGGGGGCCGGGCTGTGGATGTCCTGCGGCGTCTTCGTGATGAAGAAGATGATCGCGTTCAAGTTCTGATGAGGACCCGGCAACCATGACCGCCTTCCTCACCAATCCGCAGAACCTGCTCAGCCTCCTGGTCGGCGTCCTGGCCTTCGCGGCCCTGTTCACCGTGCTCAGTTCCATGAACGGCGGGGCCAGGCTGGAAGACCGGATGAAGGCCGTCTCGGTCCGCCGCGACGAGCTCAAGCGTCGCTCGCGCCAGGCCCTGGCCAAGGAGGGCGGCCTGCGTCACGCCGACGACGGCTTCCACAAGGACGTGGTCGAAAAGCTGAACCTGGCCAAGATGTTGGAAGACCCCAAGGTCGCCGAAAAGCTGGCCCAGGCCGGCTTCCGGGGGCCCAAGCCTCTGAACCGGTTCTATTTCTTCCGCTTCGCCTCACCCTTCATCTTCTTCGCCTTCGTCGGCTTCTATCTGTTCGTGTTCAACGATTTCGGCCTGCCGCTGATGGCGCGGGTGACGGCGACGATGGCGGCGACGGTGATCGGCTTCTATGCGCCCAACATCTATCTCTCGAACGTCATCGCCAAGCGCCAGCAGTCCATCATGCAGGCCTTTCCCGACGCGCTCGACCTGTTGCTGATCTGCGTCGAGGCCGGGATGTCGATCGAGGCCGCCATCCAGAAGGTCAGCCAGGAGATCGGCGGATCGTCGATCGAACTGGCCGAGGAACTGTCTCTACTCTCGGCCGAACTCAGCTACCTGCCCGAACGGCGCCAGGCCTATGAGGGGCTGGCCAAACGCACCAACCACGCCGGAGTCAAGTCGGTGGCCACCGCCATGGTCCAGGCCGAACAATACGGAACCCCCCTGGGCTCGGCGCTGCGTACCATGGCCAAGGAAAACCGCGACCTGCGCATGTCAGCCGCCGAAAAGAAGGCCGCCGCCCTGCCCGCCAAACTGACCGTGCCGATGATCCTGTTCTTCCTGCCGGTGCTGTTCGTCGTGATCCTGGGCCCCGCCATCATCAACATCCAGGACACGATGAAGGCCTCGGGCGGCTGATCTAGCCTTCCGCCGCCGCCTTCAGCGCCTCGCTGATCGCCACGACGGCGGGTTTGATGGCCTTCTTCTGCTTGTCGAACGCCAGTTCGCCCCGCAGGCCCGAATAGATCACGCCGTTGGCGAGGATGCAGTTCTCGGGGCCGAGCGTCTCGATCTCGTAGAAGCGGGCCACCGTGAACAGAAAGCCGCGCTTCTCGACCCAGACCAGTTGGCTGTTGGGTGTCCAGTCGCTGACCTTCGCCGTCACCACACGTTCCGGCAGGCCAGGTATCCGTTCGGTCAGGGTGACGGCGCCGCCGTAACCGACCGCGCCCGAAACGCCCGTCTCGACGGGGTTCCACTGATCCCACGACGCCAAGTCCGCGATGAAGGACCACAGACGCTCGGGCGGGGCCACGACCCCGATCCTGCTTTCGACCTTGAACTGCATGGGTCTGGATTTGCCACGCCTTTTCGGCGGAGGAAAGGCGCAAGCGTTCTGCCTTTCCGGCGGAAGAAAGGCGTTCAGTGGCCGCCTTCGGGTCCGGGCTGGGAGGCCGGCGGAGCCTCGATGGCGCGCCGGGCGCCGTGCAGCAGCGCCACCTTCAGGGACTTGCTGAACAGACAGACCGCCAGGGCCCCCAGCAACAGGGCGGCATTGGCCGCGAAAGGTGCCCATTCAGACAGCTGGTACAGGCCGACGCCGATGACCGGCGGGGCCAGGAAGCTGAGACCTGCCAGGGACATCATCAGGCCGGCGACCGCGCCCTGCTCACGCGGGCCGACCGCCAGGGACGAACCGGCGGTGAATCCCGGACGGGCGAAGCCGACACCCATCGATACGACCGCATAGCCCACCACCACACCGAAGAACCCGGGTGCCGCGATGGAGAGCAGGTTTCCGCCCAGCGCCAGGGCGGCACCCCAGCGCATAAGGTCACTGGCCTGGATCTTGAGCAGGGGGATCAAACCCCACTGGACCATCAGGGTCGCCGCCGCGCCAGCGAACATGGCCACGCCGATGAAGGGCTGGGCCTGGGCGGCCGTGATGCCCTGGGTCGCCATCTCGTCGATGATGTGGAAACCGAGGACCGAAATGTTGACCCCCTGCGCGCTCGTGACCAGCAGTCCGTAGAGCAGGAAGGCGCGCACGCGCCGGTCCTTCCACAGGCCCTTGCCGGTGCGGTCGGCCCGGCCGCTGGGCGACGGGGTTCGGATCACATCCCCGCTGGGCAGTCGCTTCCAGACGATCCAGAGGACGACCAGACCGCACGCCGCGAACGCATACATGGGCCCGGCCAGTCCCACGATCGGCAGGACGAAGAAGGGCGCCACCGTCGGCCCGATGACCGTGCCGAGCCCCTGGGCCGAGGCCAGCAGGGCCATGGCCTGGGTGCGGCCCGGCCCCGAGGTGCGATCCGCGACATAGGCCTGAGACGCGATCGGCGCGGCCGATCCGAACACGCCATAGATGGTGCGCGCCATGGCCATCAGCACGAAGGCGGCGATCGGCCCCATCCAGGCCTCAAGCCCCGCCGTGGCCGCCAGGCCGAACCCCGCCATGGACACCGTGAAGCCGCCCAGGCCGATCAGGATGACCCGCTTGCGCCCCAGCCTGTCGGACAACCGGGCCCAGACGGGTGAGGCGACCGTCCACATCAGGGCCGAGATGGCAAAAGCCGCGACCACCAGGGTGTCCGCCAAACCGAAGGCCCGGCCGATGTTCGGCAGCACCGACTGCAACGCCATATTGCCCGCCGCCGCGATCAGGCTGACGGCGAACAGGATCATGAAGGTGGGCGATCTGGGCGACACGCGACCGTCCTAAACCGGTCGAGGGCCCGCGTCACCTCGCCGCATCATTCTCCGACAATCGTCAGGCTGGGCTTGGCCCGGCGGCCGTCGTCCAGTCCCAGTCGCGCCTTAACCTCGAGCAGGTCGGCACCGACCGGCACGATCAGCAATTGCTTGGGCTGGGCGGCGTTGACGGCGATCACCGCATTCTTCGGACAGACGTCGAAACAGCCGGTTTCGATCACGGCCAGCTCGGCCTTGCGGCCCTTTCCGGCCTTCAGATATTTGCGCAGGGCCTTCTTCAGCGTCTTGTCGCCGTCGGGGCCGAAGCCGCCGCCTTTCAGCTTCTTCGAGCATTTCTTGCAGACCAGGACGACGTCGCGCCACTGGGTCCTGGAGGTCTTGATGGCCATGAAACGCAGATCGGCGAGATTGCGCGGTCTTGCAAGAGGGCACGTCGGCCTTGCGCCGATACCCCGGCGCCCCTCATGATCGGACCATCCCCGGAGACGCCATGACACGCCTGTTCGCCACCCTCGCTGCGGCCCTGACGCTGGCCGCCGGCACCGCTCAGGCACAGAGCTCCGACACCCTGTCGGCCGATGTCGCGACGGCGACGACGGCGGTCATGCCCCATGTCATCGAATGGCGGCGTCACCTGCATCAGAACCCCGAGCTGGGCTTCGCAGAGGTAAATACCGCCGCCTATATCGCCGAGCGGCTGAGGGCCATGGGGCTGGAGGTGACGACGGGCGTCGGCAAGACCGGGGTGGTGGCGGTGCTCAAGGGCCGCCTGCCCGGCGAACATGTGGTGGCGCTGAGGTCGGACATGGACGCCCTGCCGGTGCTGGAGGCGACCGGGCTGCCGTTCGCCTCGACCGCGACCGGGACCTATCAGGGTGCGACCGTGCCCGTGGCCCACGCCTGTGGTCACGACGCCCATATGGCCATGCTGCTGGGCGCCGCCGAGGTGTTGTCGGGCATGAAGGACCGCATCCCCGGCACGATCGTCTTCATCTTCCAGCCCGCCGAAGAAGGCGCGCCTCCCGGCGAACCCCTGGGCGGCGCCGCCCTGATGATCGAGGAAGGCGTGCTGACGGACCACAAGATCGAGGCCATCTTCGGCATCCACGTCGTGCCCGGAAAGGCCGGGACGCTGTTCTATCGGCCGCAGGGCTTCATGGCGGCGTCGGACCGGGTCGACATTACCCTCAAGGGCCGCCAGACCCACGGGGCCTGGCCCTGGCGGGGGGTCGATGTGATCGCCGTGGCCAGCCAGATCGTGACGACGATCAACACCCTGACGGCGCGCACGCTCGATCCGACGACGACGCCGACCGTCTTCACCGTCGCCACCATCAATGCCGGGGTGCGCTACAACATCATCCCCGAGGACGCGACGATGAGCGGGACGCTGCGCACCTTCGACGTCGCCTCGCGCGACGACCTGGTGAAGCGGGCGGAAGCCGCCGTCGACCATGTCGCAGAGATCTATGGCGCGACCGCCGAGTTCTCGATCCGCCAGAACGCGGCCCTGACCTATAACGACCCGGCCCTGTCCGAATGGCTCGCCCCCGTGCTGGCAGAGGCCCGCCCGGTCGGGACGGTCAATCCAGCCACCCCGCCGACCACGGTGGCCGAGGACTTCTCCTTCTTCCAGCAGAAGATCCCCGGGGTCTTCTTTCACCTGGGTGGCACCAGGGACGGCGTCGATCCGGCGACGACGGCGCCCAACCATTCCCCTGGCTTCGACGTGGACGAAAGTGCCCTGCCCGTCGGGGTGCGCGCCCATGTCATGACCGCAATCCGTTATCTGGAAAGGCCCTGACCATGACCGACATCACCCGCCTGGACCCCGGCGCCCGCATGAGCGAGGCGGTCATTCACGGCGACACCGTCTATCTGGCCGGTCAGGTTGGCGAGGCCGGCGACGACGTCACGGCCCAGACCAAGACGGTGCTGGCGGAAATCGACAGCCTGCTGGCGCGGGCGGGGACCGACAAGTCGAAGATCCTGATGGCCACCATCTGGCTGGCCGACATGGCCGATTTCGCCGCGATGAATGCGGTCTGGGACGCCTGGGTCGACACGGCCAATCCGCCCGCGCGCGCGACGTCGGAAGGCAGGCTGGCCACGCCCGACTATCGGGTCGAGATCATCGTGGTCGCCGCCAAGTAGGATGGGGACGGTGAGCGACAGCGAACTGGAACGGTTCAAGGCGGCACGGACCACCGCCCTGTTCCGTCTCGACCTGATCTCGAAGGGGGCGCAGATCACCTATGACGACGGGACGCCGGTGGACATGGCGTCGGAGAAGGCGCGGCTGGAGGATGTCGTCGCCGACATGGATCGTCGCATCGCCCGGATCGAACTGGCGACGGCCAAGGCACCGACGGGTCTGCTGCACTGACCCCAAAACGAAAACGGGGCCGGTGATTGCTCACCGACCCCGCAAGTCACTCGAAAAATCCGTGAAGGACTATTCGGCGGCCTTCAGCTGACCGGCAGATTCCTTGCCGGTGCGACGGTCGCGTTCGACCTCGTAGGAGATCTTCTGACCTTCGGTGAGGGTGTTCAGGTCGGACGTTTCAAC